>JBIJDW010000293.1:0-4353 GCA_044343885.1 Kiritimatiellia bacterium | reverse complement strand
ACTAAGCTTATCCGTAAACGGTCAATGGACAAAGTAAGTTAGCCTTTGGCAGCGCGCGCGACCAGCCAACCCGAAAGCGGCTGCACTATCCTGCCGCTTGTACGATCCTTGCGCGTTATCAGGGTCACGTTATCAGGGTCAGACCTAGAATCTAGAAAGTTGTTGCAGTGCGAAGTCAGAGCTTGGTAAAAGGCAGGTTTTTCGTCCAGTCCCAGACGCCCGTGATCGCGCAACCCGTTGATGAAAAAGTGATTGAATGAAGAGGACGCGGGTGACGGGATAACAGCGGCTGCACTATCCTGCCGCTTGCACGATCCTTGCGCCCCGTCCGCCGTACTGGCATAATACGGCGCTTCCGGGAGCGCCGAAGGGCCACTCGTTATTTTCATTTGCTTGCTTTGTCGCTAATAATGGTGTTTACTATTTGCGCCGTCGCAAATAGGGAGATTGGACCGTGAAAGAGAACGCCACCATACCAGGCCGCCGGGTACGCTGCGAAGGAGCTTACACGGCCTTCGTGCCCGCCCCCTTGCCACCGAAACTGGAATGGACCCCCTCCCTTGTTAGCGCCTTGTCGGATGCCGACCGGCTCATCGGGCGTCTGGCCGGAGAAGGTCATGGCCTGCCCAACCCGCATCTGCTGATCCGCCCCTTCATCGCGCGCGAAGCCGTTCTCTCCAGCCGAATCGAAGGCACACAGGCGACCTTGGGCGAACTGCTGGCGTCCAAAGCATGAACCAGTGCCTGGCCAAATGGAGACTGGCCGCCGCCGGTTTGCCATCACGCACACCGGTTCTGATTCTGGAAATGCTTGCGGACAATCCATTTCTTACCGTGACAAAGGCCGCCAAGGACTTGAATGTGGCGTTTACCACTGTGCAACGCGCCGTGGACCGTCTGGAGGCCCTGTCGATTGTCGCCCAAGTGGGCGAGGCCAAGCGAGACCGTGTTTACTGCGCCAAGGAATTGCTCGCCATCCTGGATGAACCCGCCCAACTCGTTGCGGAAGGTGTGCGGCAAGGCGGGATGAACACTGTCACACGTTCCCGGGCTGTGATATGATGGCCGCCATTTTTGACAAGGAGAGAAATGGAGTGCTTATGAGTCTAGATACCCCCGCGCTTGAATTGTTGCAACGGCTGCTGGCGACACCGACGCCTTCCGGATGGGAGGCCAACGGCCTGCGTCTGCTGGCCGCCGCCCTCCAACCGCACGCCGCGTCGGTTTCGCTGGATCTGCACGGCAACCTTCACGCCGTGCTCAACCCCGGCGCCCCCATGCGGGTGATGATCGAGGGACATTGTGACGAGATCGGGTTCATGGTGCAGTATATCGACGACAAGGGGTTTCTGACCCTCACCGCCGTCGGCGGGGTGACCGTGCCGCTGCTCGCGGGTGAGCGGGTGGTCATCCAGGGCCGCTCCGGCCCGGTCAATGGCGTGTTCGGCGTCCGCCCGCCGCACCTGATGAGGCCCGACGAGCGGGACAAGGTCGCGCCCAAGGAGCTGACGGACATCACGGTCGACATCGGCGCCTCGAGCCGGCAGGATGCCGAGTCGCTGATCGAGCTGGGCGCGCCGGCCGTGATCGATGCCGGATGGCGTCCGCTCGCGGGCGACCGTGTGTCGTGCCGGGGCTTTGACAACCGGATCGGCGCGTTCATCGTCTGCGAGGCCTTCCGCCGCTTGGCGGGCAAACCTCTCGCCGCCGAGATCCATTTGGTGGCGTCGGTGCAGGAGGAACTGGGCTTGGTCGGCGCGACCACCGCCGCCTATGCGATCCGCCCGCACGCTGGAATCTGCGTGGATGTCGGGTTCGCGTCGGACACCCCCGGCCACGACAACAAGCTGGTGGGGGATGTCGCCCTCGGTAAGGGACCGATCATCTGTTATGGCCCGACCTATAATCCGGTTCTCCGCGGCCACATTGAGAAGACCGCTGCCGCGCAGGCCATCGCCTATCAGCGCCAGGTCCGCAGCCGCGGCAGCTCGACCAATGCCTGGGCCATGCGTCAGGCCGGTGCCGGCGCCGCCGTCGCTCTCATCAGCGTGCCGCTCCGCTACATGCACAGCGCGGTCGAAACCCTCAGCCTCGGCGATGTCGAAAACAGCATCCGCCTGCTCCAGGCGTCGCTGGAGACACTCCCTTCTCACACCGAACTCGCTCCCACGTTGCCGTGAACCAGCCGTGAACCAGCCATGAAACAAGCCATCATATCTGTACTTCTTCCCGACCGCGTCGGCATCCTCCGTGATGTGACGCGGGTGGTCTTCGACCAAGGCGGCAACATTGTCGTCATCCGCCAAACCATCGTCCATGGCTTTTTCAGCCTGGTGTTCACCGTCGTTTTTGAGCGGACCGCCGACCCGGCGGCGCTGTCGGCGGCGCTGAAAGGCGCGCTCGATGCGGACGCCGCCGTCACGGTTCGGCCGTTTGCCCGGCAGCCGCCCATGCCGCTGCCCGCCGGGTCGACCTACATCGTCACCACGCATGGGCCTGACCGCCCCGGGACGGTGTATGGCATCAGCCAGTTCTTGGTCGATCGGGGGATCAACATCATCGACTGGATGGTCGAGGGCGAACAGGACGACGTGGTCTACATCGCCGAGGTCGTCCTGCCGCCCGAGGCCGACTTCCGAAAGGTGCAGATTGATTTCCGAGCCGAGATGGCGCTGCGCGGGCTGCGCGCGTCGATCTGCCATCAAAACATCTTCCGCGCCACGAGCGAGATCGGCGCGATCCACAACCTGCTTTCGGGGAATTGAGCCATGATCGCACGCCAAGACATTCTGGACACTCTGCGCATGGTCGAGCAGGAAAATCTCGACGTCCGCACCGTCACCCTCGGCATCAATCTCAACGTCTGCGCTGGGCGCGACCCGGACGTGATGGTGCGCGCCGTTTACGATCGGATCGTCGCCCTCGCGGGCTGCCATGTCGCGTTCTGCGACGAGGTATCGGCCAAATACGGACTGCCGATCGTCAACAAGCGGATCGCGATCTCGCCCGCCTCGATCCTCCTCGAAGGGCACACCGTGGAGACGGCGGTGAAGTTGGCGCAGGCGCTGGATCGGGCGGCTGCGGCGGTGCGGATCGATCTGCTTGGTGGTTTCTCGGCGCTGGTTCACAAGGGGGTGACTCCTGGCGAGCAGACGCTGCTGGAGGCGCTGCCGCAGGCGCTCGCGCAGACCGGGCGAATCTGTGCCTCGATCAACGTGGGCACCACCCGCGCGGGGATGAACGTGGATGCGATCCGGCTGGCCGCGCGTCAGATCATCGCCACGGCGCAGGCGACCCGTGCGCAGCGCGGGTTCGGCGCGGCGAAGATCGTGGTCTTTGCCAACATGCCCGAGGACAACCCCTTTATGGCCGGCGCGATGCTCGGCGCCGGCGAGCCTGAATGCGTGATCAACGTTGGCGTGAGCGGCCCCGGCGTGGTGAAACGGGCTGTCGACCGCCTCGTGGCCCGCCATCCCGGCGCGACGCTCGATCGGATCGCCGAGGAGATCAAGCACACCGCCTTTCGCGTCACCCGCACGGGCGAACTGATCGGCCGCGAAGTGGCTGGCCGGTTGAACGTTCCCTTCGGCGTGGTGGACCTCTCGCTCGCGCCGACGCCGCGGGTGGGCGACAGCGTCGGCGAGATTTATCAGGCCATGGGCGTGGAGCGGGTCGGCGCACCGGGAACGACCGCCGCCGTGATGCTGCTCAATGACGCCGTCAAGAAAGGCGGCGCGTTCGCTTCGAGTGCCGTGGGCGGCCTTTCCGGCGCGTTTATTCCGGTGATGGAGGATCACGCCCTCTCGTATGCGGTGGAGCGGGGGGACTTGACTCTGGAGAAACTGGAGGCGATGACGGCGGTCTGTTCGGTCGGCCTTGACATGATCCTGCTGCCGGGCGACACGACCGAGGAGTGCCTGGCGGGGATCATCATGGACGAGGCGGCGATCGGCATCTCGACCCGCAAGACCACCGGTGTGCGGATCATCCCGGTGCCCGGCGCGGCGCGGGGCGAACGGGTGGACTTCGGCGGCCTGTTTGGAGCCGGCGTCGTCACCGCCCCGGCGTGCCCGCAGGGCTCCGAAGCTTTCGTCAGGCGCGGCGGACACATCCCCGCGCCGATTCATGCGCTCATGAATTAAGGAACCCAATGACGTCAATGCGACGGGGCGGATGGGGGCTGCGGGGCGCGATCTTCGGTATTGCGGCGCTGTGTTGCGCGCAGGCCGCAGTCGCGGCGGATGTGCGGGTGATCCACGGGTACGATTCGGTGCCCGCAGGCGAACGGCGATTTGCCGCCGCGCTGGCGCGGCATGTCACGCGCTGGTACCGCGAAGTGGGTCTTGAAGCCGA
>JBIJDW010000292.1:0-4380 GCA_044343885.1 Kiritimatiellia bacterium | reverse complement strand
CCAGCATCGCCTGCATCCACGCGGCATGACGCTCCTCGTCGGCCGCCGAACGGGCAAACGCGCTGCGGAGCGACGGAATCGCGCAGCCCTGCTCCATCGCCCGGTAGAAGGCCGCCGTGGCCCGCTCGTGCTCGATCGCATGCGTCAGCAGTTCGTGATCCGAGCCGAGGCTTTCCGTCGCCGCAGCAGCCGCCACATCGTGAATCAGCGTCTCGGCGGCCGGCAGCGCCGCCTGCAGTTCGACCCCGTGGATCGAAGCGCCCATCTGTTCCATCAGCGCGCCGTGCGCCGCTTCCTCGGCGGCAATCCGTTCAAACAGCTCGCGTACGCGACTGGTGGAGGCCCGGGCCGCCAGCGCGCGGTAATCGTCCAAGGCCGCGCGCTCGAAGGCAGCGGCCTGCCGCAGCACGAGTCGGCCCAGCACGCTCGGCGCCGCAACCGGCTCCGGCCGGGAAGCGGCTCGGGCCACACGCGGAGCAAACCCCTCACGCAGCATCAGCGCGCCGAAGACCAGAAATAGCGCGCCACCCGCCAACTTGATGTACCGGTCATCGGGGACCAGCTTCTGCAGCAACCCGCCGGCCAACACACCGATGGCCGTGGACGCCGTCAGCGCCAGCGCGCCGGCGACAAAGACAGTGAGCTTGAACGACGCATTGGTGCCCGACTGGCTCATCACCGCCAGTTGCGTCTTGTCGCCCAGCTCGGCCAGGAAGATCATCACAAAAGTGCTCGTGAACAATGTCCAGTTCATACCCCCCCCATCCAATCGCATATACCCTGACCGGCGGCCATGGATCACCTCCGCACGCGTGTTCACAATCGCACAAACCACGATGTAACGTCAATCATTTTTGGAGGACATTACCCACCATTACCCACACCTCGCATCAGGCTTCAGGGCTGCCCGCGTCTGCTTTCCTCCGCGTCCTCCGCGTCTCCGCGAGTCATTATTTTCCTCGCACGAAACAAAAAAGGCCCGCCCTTTATGGAACATCCCGCGAGCTATCCGCCAGCACTGTGTTGGGCTGTCATTTGACGAACTGCCTCTGTTGTTCAGTAATCCATTTCCGCAGCATGGCATGCAATTCCTGCGCCTTCGGACCGAGTGCGTGTTTCAGATTGTCTTTGAAGACCTCGATTGCGTAGCCAGCTTTTTCCATCTGCGCTTTTGACTCCAGCGGCTTGGCCATGGGTGTGTAGGGGTCGTTTTCCGCGTAGTACCAGATCGTTCGAGGTGGTTTCGGCTTTGCCGCCTGCGGAGGTGGCAGCGGTGCAAGGCACTTGCAGGCCAGTATCGCAGCGATTTTCTCCTGCATCTGAAGGGCCAGCCACCAAGCATGCGATCCGCCCTGCGAATGCCCAGCGATCACTATCCTGGAGGATGGAATACCGTACTCCTTTACGGTCTGATCAAGTAAGCTACGGACAAACTTCATGTCTCGTTCCACATTCCATCCGTTGGCAATGTCCATGGCCTCCGGACAAAGAAGGATGACCTCCTGGTCGAACTGTTTGCTCTTGAGCCACCAGTCGAATTGATCTTTCGCCCCGATTCCGCCGGAATGGAGCCAGAGTAGGAGACCAGCATTCGTTACCGCCAGGGTGTCGTTAGGCACCACCTTAACCACAGATCGTGGTACGTGGAGGTAGTATTTGTGTCCGTCCATCGTGAGCGGTTTGACATCATCCGCACTCGCCGATGCCACTCCCAGTAACATGATACCCGCCATCAGTCGTGCTGCCATGTACTTGATCATCTTTTCCTCCTCCGCAGAACGCTCCGGCGAACCGGCGGCGCGGCAGCGCCGTACGCTGGAAAATCTCGTTGGATCATCTTCCCTTTGTGAATTCATCTGGCGAAAAGTCCCCGAAGATCGGGAAGTTTACATCTCGAAAATCAGGAATACCTTTGTTGAACTCGACAGGAGGCCATTCCGTGAGTGTCTCGGGGTAAACTGCATTCTTTGGAAGATACGGTTTGATTATATCGACGAGGGTCTTAGGTTCCTTCTTCTCAACCTCAAAATAGGACAAGGCCCCACTGACCGGGTGCTTCCACATACCCGGGAAAGTGCGTTGTCGTGGCAGATAGACTTTCACGTCAACTGGACTGCCCGATGCGCGTTGGAAGGTGACAACCAAGTCATAAAGCGGGCAATCCCATGCCACACCTTTTTGAGTATCGAGAAACTCGGCATCGTTAAAAGCACCCGCGAGGCGTTGGGCCACCTTCTGGTCGGTTATGCTGACTGGCGGTGCATTTGTCACCTTTGGATGCGTCCATGTGAGAGTGCAACCAGTGATGGACGTGATGTCGGATTCTCGCGCACGGTGACATCCTATGACCACGAGCAGGAAAAGGACACCGCACAGTAGAACAATTACCGCTATCTTCATTTTCTTCCTCTCTTTGATCCCCGGCATGAGCCTGGAGGTGAACCCGCCGCGGGTTCACCGAATAGGCTCGGTGCCGTTGTTCGCATTCCGGTCTTTCTTGAGTGTTTCAAGAATCGCAAAGCCGTAGAAGACGGCCACTGCCGGCAATTTGAACAGCAGGCCGAGAAGGCACCAGACCCATTTGCTGTGATTCTGGCGTTCGGCTTCCAGATAGAGCCAGCCGGCACAGACCAGCGAGATGAGAGACGCTGCCAAGGCCGATCCGAATCCGAGAACCTCTTGCAGAAAAGAAAGGCCCTTGCCGTTGGCTTGCATGAGCACGGGCGTGTAGTGAAGCAGGCACCACATGGCAGGCCCCTGTAGTGCACCAGCGACAATCAATACGATCGCGACCTTCTCAATTCTCTTCATATTCTTCCTTTAACATCGAGCCTTCACGCGCTGAGGAAGCCGCGCCCGGCGCGGGTTCCGAAGTCGCGTGCGAGGCTTGGTTGGGCAATTCCTTGATGTTGTGTTTGCATGGGGCTCCATCCGCAATTACCCACAAGCTGAGCAGTGTCATAGCTGGGGCACTTGCGGTGACTGCGAACAACTGGGAACCAGCATCGCTTCGCCACCCATAGATCACGGTGTCGAAGGGATCATCCCCCTTGACGGCAAAGTCGTCGCACTCAATGAATTCGTCCGGCGCGATGCTCCGGTGTGGAATGCTGGCAAGTTGTGCGGAGATCTCCCCTGCTACGTTCCTTCCGAACATGAAGACCAAGGCGACCTGCCCCAACTTCACCGGCGTGGCCGCCAAGCCCGTCAAATCAACCCGCCATCTCGTCTTGATACCACCAATCACCGATGGCGACAGGGCAAGGTGCCACGTGAAGAACTGCTCATCCACATCTGCCCCGCACTTCTCGAGCCAATCGGCGAGAAGCTTCTTGATTACCGGGTGTTCATAGCGGAGGCAGATAGTTGTCTTCGCGCTTCCAAGACGACTCTTTTCTGCACGAACCTCAAACTCTGCATCTGCTCCAATGCGAACAGTCCTGGCGCGCTCACTAGTCGCATCTGCATGCGGGATTCGAAGTGTTGTCAATGTCTTTACCAGCGCGTCAACATCCGTTTTCGACGCCGGCTTCACTTTGTAATTAATCATCTGTGTTCTCGCCCAACGTCGCGGCTCAGCCGCTGCGACGTATTGTCCACGACTCCTACTGTCCCCGGCTAGCAGCGGCTGCAGCCGTTTGTTGGGCCTCATTTTCTATGAATGGCCTTGCCCTTTTACAATCAGTCGATCCTCGCCGTCAAAACCAATGCAATAGTACCAGTTGATTCCGTTTCTCCACAAATAGAAGACTCTTGCCGATTGATTACTTGCTTTCCCGATATCCGGCTCAAAGTACTGCGGCAAACAGTAGGTGATGTTGGTGTCGCAGGGTTGTCCCAATTTCGTGACCACGTCCTTCGCCAAAATATCTAATGCCAGTTGATCGTATCGTAACTGCATCGTTTTATCATAACCGGTCAGCGGAGACCTTGGGCCTGGCAAGATTCCCCAATAGAAGAACCATCCGGCCCCCATCAATGCCAGTAGTGCGAGCCATTTGAAGTTGATTTTCATAATTTATAATGGCCCGACATTAAATAGGCGTCCAGACGCAATACACCGGTCCGAAGGGTGAAACGGCGTACGATGCCTACGGGGCAAAGCGTAACCTGACGCCCCATACAAAGTCAAGATCCCGCTTCAACAATTCAAAACTTAAATAAAACCAATGACTTACGATCTCTCCGCCCCGTTATATTTTGCAAGGACAAAATCAATCGTCTCTGCCGCCCATCAAGCTTCTGGGTTGCCAGCGTCTTCTCTCCTCCGCGTCTCCGCGAGCCATTTGATTCCACGCACGAAACAAAAGGAAGGCCCGTTCTTTATGGAACATCCCGCGAGCTATCCGCCAGCACTGTGTTGGGCTGTCATTTGACGAA
>JBIJDW010000382.1:0-3303 GCA_044343885.1 Kiritimatiellia bacterium | reverse complement strand
TGTGGACGCCAAAGTGAAAGTGTCGTGAAAGCGGCGGTTTGAAAATGGTGCATTTTCTTCGCGGCGTCTTCTTCCATTCCTGTCAATAGACCATCTTCTTCCCCCCGTCGGTGGTGGACGAATCGGGATGCCAAAATATGCGCTGTGGCAAATCTGGCCTGTTGTAGGCATCATACCCGGTCATGAACTGCATCCGAAGGCGCAAGTGTCTAAACTGTGGCGAGTTGTACAAGCCTGACACCTATAACGCCAACCGCCAGAAGTACTGCTCAAAACCTGCCTGTCAACACGCCAGCCATCAGGCGAGTCAGCGGCGTTGGCTGGCACATCCAGAAAACAAGAACTATCACGGCGAGGGGTCACATGTCGACCGGGTCCTGACCTGGCGGAAGGCGCATCCCGGCTACTGGAGGCGGAAGGCGGTTGCGTTACAAGATGTCGCTATTCTGCAAGCTGTTCCTGTCAAGCCGGTTACGCCGATCTTAAGCCCAGCCGATCCGGAGGGCGGCGGCGGGTGTTCGCAGCCTAATTTGAATGCGCAACCCGTTGTGGCTGAAAATGTTGCATCGTATCTTGATCGGATGGCCGCGGGTGCCGCAGACTCGGGCAACCCCGGGCAAGCGGCACCGTTACAAGATTCCGCTTTGACGCAACATCTTCTGATTGTTGGACTTATATCTATGCTAACCGATGCGTTACAAGATGACATTGGAGGCGTGATGGCGAAGTTGCAGAATCGCGGTCGGGCGATTCTGGGGAAAGGCTTCGGAATCGTCACGAAAGGAGCATAAGTCACATGATGACGCGCAAACAGGTGTTGTGCGAGGAGCGAACGCGGCAGGTGCCTCCCCAATTCAGTTGGGTGGACCACCGTCTGGTGCGTGACGGATACTGCCGGCGTTGCCGGCCGGAAGAACTGGCGCTGTATCTGGTGCTGGTCACCGTATCCGACGCTGAAGGGTTGAGCTACTACGGCGACGAAGGACTCGCGAGGCTCGTGGGCGTCCCGTCTGACCGTGTCGCGGACCTCCGCGCGGGGCTGGTGAAGGCGGACCTTGTCGCCTACAGGGATCCGTTGTATCAGGTGTTGGAACTTCCGGAGGGGCGGTCATGACCGATTACGAAACCTACCAACGGATCCGGCTTCTGACGAATCAGGGGCTGACGCCGGCCCAGATCGCCTCGGATTGCCACCTCGACGAACGAACCGTCCGGATCTGGCAGTCCAGCCCGTCCTATCGCCAGCGGGCTTCGTCGTGCCGCGTGAGCAAGCTCGACGATCACCGTCAGAGCATCGTTCGGCTTCTCGCCGAACATCCCTTCAGCGCCGCGCAGATCTTGCGCAAACTGCGCGAGGACGGCTACACCGGCGGCTACAGCATCTTGAAGCGGCTGGTCCACGATCTGCGCCCACCCCGCCGCGAGGCGTTCCTGCCCCTGGCCTTCGGTCCCGGGGAGTGCGCCCAGGTCGACTGGGGCAGCGCCGGCATGATCACCGTTGACGGCGCCCGTCGACGCCTGAGCTTCTTCGCGATGGTGCTCTGCTACAGTCGCATGCTGTACATCGAGTTCACCCTGCTGGAGCGGCAGGAACAGTTCCTCGAATGCCACCAGAACGCCTTTCTGCGCTTCGGCGGAGTCCCGCGGCGGGTGATGATCGACAACCTCAAGAGCGCCGTGCTGTCGCACCCACGCGGGATGCCGGCCGTGTGCCATCCGCGCTACCTCGACTTCGCGGCGCACTACGGGTTCGAGATCCGAGCCTGCCAACCGCGCCGGGCGAACGAGAAAGGGCGCGTGGAGAACGCCGTGGGGTACGTGAAGAAGAACTTCCTCGCCGGCCTGAACCTGACCTCGCTGGCGGCGGTGCAGTCCGCCGGACGGTCTTGGACCGATGAGGTGGCCAATCGCCGTCTGCACGCCGCCACCCGGCGCAAGCCCGACGAGATGTTCGCCGAAGAGGGCCTGTCGCCCCTGCCACTCTCCGGGGTATACGATACCGGTGCCGAACGCGAGGCCGTCGCCACCTCGCTCTTCCGCGTGCATTATGACGGCAACCGCTATTCGGTGCCGGCCCGGTACGCAGGATCACGCGTGAGTCTGCGCGTCTACACGGACCGGGTGCTGGTCTACAACCGTGACCGAAAGCTCATCGCCACGCACGTCAGAGCCTACGGGCGCGGCTGCGACATCGCCAACCCCGACCACGGCTGCGAACTGGTGCGCCAGCGCCGTCAGGCGCGCGACCAGCACACGCTCCAGCGCTTCCTGTCGCTGTGCGGCGAGTCTGCGGACTACTACCGGCAGCTCTCCGAACGCCGGGCCAATCCGTTCGAGCACGTGCGCCGTATCGCCGCGCTCGCCGAAATCTACGGGCCGGAAAAAACCGCCCGCGCAATCCGGGACGCCACGGAGTTCGGCGCCTACAGCTCCGAATATGTGGCCAACCTCCTCGAACAACGCGAGCGCTTGCGGCCCGAGCCGGGCGTCCTCCATGTGACCCGTGGAGCCGACCTGCTCGAGCTGGACATCCCCGAAACCGACCTGTCGATCTACGAAAAAGGAAACACAACCCCATGAAAACCGCCGAAATGCTCAAGTCCCTGCAACTCGTCTACTCCCTTGAAAACCTCACCGCGCTGACCGGCCGCGCCGCGCTCGAAGCGTGGCCCCATCAGGACTACCTCGACCGGCTACTGGAGGGCGAATGCCAGCGCCGAGAGGCCAACGGCATCGTCCGGCGCATCAAGGAGGCGCGCTTCCCCGTGCGCAAAGACCTGGCCGGCTTCAACTGGAGCTGGCCCAAAAAGATCAACCGCGTCCAGGTCCAGAACCTCTTCCGGCTGGCCTTCCTCGACGATCACACCAACGTCGTCTTCATCGGCGGCGTCGGCATGGGCAAAACCCATCTCGCCACGGCGCTTGGTCGCCACGCCTGCGAACAGGGGCACACCGTGCTCTTCACCACCGCCGTCGATATCGTCAACACCCTCGCGGCTGCGCAGGCCACACAGCGTCTGCGCGCGGAACTGCGTCGCTACACGCGCCCGGAGGTGCTGGTGGTCGACGAACTCGGATACCTGCCGATCGACAAGCTTGGCGCGGACCTGCTCTTCCAAGTCTTCAGCCAGCGTTATGAGCACGGGTCCACGGTGCTCACCACCAACAAAACCTACAAGCACTGGCCGGAGATCTTTAACCCGACTTTCCCCGTTCGAGGTATAAACCATCGATTTTGCTGGGGTTTGACCCTCAAGGTTTCCCCTACATTTCAGTCCCCGGCAGAAGCCTCGATGCGGGGCG
>JBIJDW010000291.1:0-4404 GCA_044343885.1 Kiritimatiellia bacterium | reverse complement strand
ACGGCACGGTCTGCCTGGTCAGCCACGATGTGGCGTTTGTCCGCGCGGTGGCCACATCGGTCATTGAAATCTCCCCGGCCGGCGTGCGGCGCTTCCCGGGCGGATACGACTATTATCGCGAGAAGACCGTGGGAGAAACGCGGCAGACGGCCAATGAGACCGCTTCGGATGTCGCTGCAAGCGGAGGGCTTTCCTCAAAAGACCTCCGTCGCGTGCGCGCGCAGGAGCGAGCGAAGCGGGCGCCGCAGATCCGCGATCTGCGCCGCCGCGTCGAGCAGTCCGAGGCCAAAATGGCGGCGCTGGAGGTCGAGCAGAAAACGCTTTCCGATCAGCTTACGGCCGCCACGCCCGGAACCGATTTTGCCGACATCAGCAGACGGCTGCGCGGTGTGCAGCACAGCCTCCACCTGGCGGCCCTCGATTGGGAGGAACCCGCGACCCAGCTCGAGGCGCTGGAAAAGGAGCAGGCCGAGGCGCAGGATGCGATCACCTGAGAGAGAAGTTAGAATTCAGAATTCAGGAGTCAGAATTCAGGAGTCAGAATAATGGTACACGTTGCCGGTGAGAGGGTTCCCATTCTGAATACTGAATACAGGCTTCTTATTACTGCGCTTGCATAACCGACGAAGGAGGTTTTGCAAGCGCCTCACCTAGTCCGCAACGGGCGATGAGAGCGAGCAGCAACTATGAAAAATAAGGGTTTCTTGGCTTCGGAATACGTGCCCGCGCCTGCCCGTCACGCCGCTTATCATGTGATCCCGGTCCCGATGGAGACCTCGGTCTCCTATGGCGGCGGCACGGCTGCTGGACCGAACGCGATTCTCGCCGCGTCGCAGCAACTGGAGGCCACCGATGGCCGGTTTTCGCCGGGCCGGGCGGGCATTCACACCCAGCCGGCGGTATCCTGCTCGGGTGCGCCGGCACAGGTGATCGCCCGTGTCGAGGGCCGCGTCGCCCGCGCCCTGACCGCAGGAGCAGCCCCGCTGATTCTGGGCGGCGAGCACACCGTCACGCTCGGTGCCGCCCGCGCCTTTCAGGCTGCCGGGATGAAGGTGGGCTTTGTTCAGTTCGACGCGCATGCCGACCTGCGTGACGCCTATGAAGGGTCGGCCCTCAGTCACGCCAGCGTCATGCGCCGCGTGAGCGAGCTGGGGTTCCCGATCATTCAGTTCGGCGTGCGTGCCCTATGCGCTGACGAAGCCGATTACCGCCGCCAGACCGGCGTGATCGCCTACGATGCCGAACGGCTGGCGCGGCGGCCGCTTCCGTCACGGCCGTTTCCGGCACGGCTGATCCCGGCCGGATTTCCAAAGCTGGTTTACATCACCTTTGACGTGGATGGGCTTGATCCGGCGGTGATGCCCGCAACCGGCACACCGGTTCCGGGCGGCCTGTTCTGGCAGGATGCGATGCTGCTGCTCGAACGGATCGCGGCGGGGCGCCGCGTGGTCGGCGCCGATGTGGTCGAATTGGCGCCGATACGCGGCCTGCACCACGCCGACTTCACCGCCGCCCTACTGGCCCACCGACTGATGGGGCTGATGGGGGAGGGGACACCCAACATTCAACAGAATGTAAGGGGGTGTGGCAGATGAAGCGAAAGCTATAAATGAGATGAACATCCAACACCCAACGCTCAACGCCCAACACCCAACGCTCAACGGAAGACTTGCGCCGGCTGTTCGCGAGCGGTACACTGAAACCATGAAACGTTTGACAACGGCCCCTGTTTTCCGCGTGGTGCGGGGATTTGAAATGACGCGTGACCGGTGCCTTCCGGATTGCGCGATCTGGCTGCTGGCCGCCTCGCTGGCGGTGTCGGGGTGCGCGACGGGATCGGTGCGCACCGCTGCCAGCCGGACTGCGCAGGAGGTCCAGGTGGCGACCGATTCTGCCCTCGTTTCCTATGAAGCGCTGCGCACGGTTTCGGCCGACAGCGCCTACAAGCAGGGCTATCTGCGCGTGGTGGTCAGTACCGAGCCCGATGCGGTTGACTTCACCCGCGTTCCAGATGCCTCCATGAACGACCTGCTCGACACCCGCATTCGCACCTGCAGGATGGTGAAAGAGGCCGCCGCGCAACTTCGCCTCGCGTGCGAGGGAGCGGCCCGGGCCGAGGCCGTGCAGTCCTATGCGGCGGCGGTTGAAGCGCTTCAGGGAATCTCGAATGACACGACGTCGAGCGTCGAGTTCAAGAAGCTGGCGACAGGCCTTCCCAACGACCTGACCTTGCTGTGGCAGGCGCGGCGTATCGCGCGATTGCGCGCCGCGCTCGAACGCGCCGCCGCTGAACTGGGCGCCTTATGGCAGCAGGAGATTCCGACGTGGGAGGACTACGTGGAGGCGGCCTACATCACGCACTACGCCTCAGGGCTGCTCTCGCTCCGGTTGGCCAACTTTGATGAGAATGAACTCGCGAAGAAGGTGTCCGACCCCTACCGCATCCCGGTCAAGGCGGGGTTGTTCAAATTGCAAAAATTTAATGAGGCCGTCCAGGTTGCCGACACGATCAGACTGAAACTGCGGCAGACGTCCGAGGCGTTTGGGCGGATTTTCGCCCCACAGAAGCCAGCAGCGGGCGCAAGCCAAGAGGAGTGACGCGCATGACGAGTCCGAAAACAAACCTGCTGCAACGCACGCAGGCCGCGATCCGCGCCTACAACACGAACCGGGTGAGGCTGGTTCATGAGGCCGAGGCGTCGGGTGGGGCCGAGGCGGTCGCCGCGCTGGAGGATGAGTTCAACGCACTCTGCAACGCCGTTTTTGCGCTGCAGCGGGCGACGCTCCAGCGCAATCACCGGCAATACGCCAGCCTGCTGGCGGAGTCGGCAGAAGCGGTTATCCAGACTCGGCGGCTCATCGACGAAGCCGCCACGTTTTTAGCCGTTCTGGATGGGATGGCCGCTGCCGTAACCCTCCTCGGCCGTACGTTGCTGCTGCTGGGAAAATAGGAAAGGGAAGCACCAAATGGATCAACAGGAAACGAAACGAAGGGGTTGCCGCACGGGATGCCTGTGGATGCTTGCGATCGTGGGGGGGCTTGGGCTGACGGTTGTGGCCGCGCTCGTCTGGCTCGTCCTGAACGCGAATGATGACGGTCTTTCGGGCATGACAGGCTGGCGGACGGATCGATCGGGATGGGGCGTTGATGAGCGCCCCAACCTGGTCGAGGTATGGTCGAGTGGTTCGGGCGAGGTGAAAGTCGCGCGGATTCTAGTGCGCGGACTGATCCTGCTCGACACGCCTGGATTATTCTCGGAGGGCGGAACGGCTTCCGCCGCGCTCCGCGCGATCAAGCGCGCCACGGTCGATCCCGACGTGCGGGGTATCATCCTCGACGTTGACAGCGGCGGCGGGGGTATCACGGCCAGCGACATCCTATACCAGTCGCTGCTCGACTTTAAACGCAAGGGGGAGGGACGGGTGGTGGTGGCTCAGTTCGGCGATGTCGCGGCTTCGGGCGCCTATTACATCGCGCTGGCGGCCGACAAGATCGTGGCGCATCCGACGACCCTGACCGGCTCGATCGGTGTGATCATGCAAAGCTACAACATCCGCGATCTGGCTGCGAAACTGGGTATTACCGACGTGACCATCAAGTCGGGCGCGAACAAGGATCTGCTCAATCCATTCGGCGAACTGACGCAGGAACAGCGGACGATGCTGCAAGGGGTGGTCGATGCCCTGCATGATCGGTTTGTGACCCTGACCGCCGATCGACGCAAACTGGACGCGTCGGTGGTGCGCGCCATCGCCGACGGCCGTGTGTTTCTCGCCCCCGAGGCGCTCAAGCACGGCCTGATCGATCAGGTCGGGTATGCCGAGGACGTGGACGTTCTGGCGGCCTCGTTGCTCCGGACAAACGCTGTCCGCGTGATCCGCTACGAGGAGCCGTTAGGCCTGTTTGACCTGTTTCTTCGCAAGCCCGATATGGGCTTCAATCTGCAGAAACTGCAGAATCTGATCGAGGGCAGCGAGACGCGACTCCTGTATAAATGACGAAGGCGCCTACAGGCTCCCGATACGCTCACCATCCCCATGTCTTTTGAGGCTCTTGCAAAACCCCCTCTGGGGTGTTTGCAAGAGAGAAGTCAGAATACAGAATACAGGAGTCAGAATAACAGAACACGTTGCCCGTGTGAGGGTTCCAATTCTGAATTCTGGCTTCTGAATACGGCGCTTGCAGAACCGACGAAGGAGGTTCTGCAAGCGCCTCTTTTGCAATTCCCTCCCCGTCACTGCGCCCCAATACGGTTTCATCAGTTCAAAAATCGGGATCAGTCCGAACGCCGTGGCTTGCCCGTTCGCCCCGGCGCGGTTTCATCCGACAGTTGGCCCTGGACCAACGTGAGCAAGCGGGTGGCTTGTAGACGCAACCGGGCATCGTGCGTCACGACCAGCACC
>JBIJDW010000041.1:0-13526 GCA_044343885.1 Kiritimatiellia bacterium | reverse complement strand
TGCCGGTGAAGCCGTCGGTCCCGGCCGGAACCAGGAACTCCAGCGGCGTGTCCGGCTTCGCTCCGGGAATTGCGGCGGACGCGCCGCCTTGCTCCTGACCGAAACCCGTCGGGTTTACGATCCGGTCCGCGGCCAGCCGGACATGACGCCACTCCGTATCGCCCTCGGTCCGCACCTTGAAGAAGACCCACGCCGCATCGTGATTGAACTCATGCCGCCAGGAAGCTTCGCGGGCAAAGTCGAAGCGCACGATCGCCGTCCGCTCATCGCGCGGCACGATCGTTAGGTTCGTGATCGTCACCTCGGGATCGAACCCCCCCGCCGCACGGACCGAGCCGGCGGCCAGGCAGGCGAGCAGCATGACTTGCAGCATCGTTTTCATAACCGTTTGTCTCCTTCTTTGCCCCATGCATTGATAAGAAATCGCCTTTCGGCACACCCCGGTCGGCCATAGCCCGCACGGGCCGAAAACATGCCGAAACCGGTCTGGAGCAGCGATGTCAGACGGAGAAGTGTTGCAGAAACCGGCGGGAACGTCAATCCCACCGCCAAACAGCGCAGCAATTCTAATTATGGCACATCTGTGCAGTCGGAGCCCCGCAAGGGACGGGCCTTCCCTCAGCCGCAAGCGCCGGATTCAGAAGCCAGAATTCAGTATTCAGAACTGGAACCCTCTCACGGGCAACGTGTACTATTATTCTGACTCCTGACTCCTGTATTCTGACTTCTCTCTTGGTACGACTTTCGTGGCGGTGTGCGACGGCAACCGCGCCTGGATCGAGTGGGCGGGGTTCGAGAAGAACGATCACCGGCTGGTCGAGATCATGTGTCTACGGCTCAAGCGCCTGGCGATCGCGCCCGAGGACTGCTTTGCGGACGACGGCGGGCTGGGCAAGATCGTGATCAACCCGTTCGAGCGGGAGTGGTTTTACCTGCGGCGGATCGGCAAGACCCCGGCAACGGATGTCGCTGTCGGTGGACCACCAGTTGACCTACGGGTCAGGCGTGGCTATTTTCCGTCGCGTGCATCCGGCTTATTCGAACCTATTTCAGCTCTTTGAGATCCCAACGCACTTTGAATGTTGGCTTGGCCGGACTGTCTTCTTTCTTCTCTCTGAGAACGAAATCAAGTCCGTTCGATTGCCTCTCAACCTGAACAGGGGTGGCACCAAGCTTGACCGCTTTCATCTCTTTCCAGTCGAATCCCTCGTCGACTCCGAGAATCTTGGCGAGGTCTTGGGTTCGCTCCTTGCCCTCGCCTTTCATCGTGAGTTTGGTGCCGTCGACGTAGAAGGTCCCCAGATCGTCGCCTCTTGGGAGTTTTACGGCACTCCATCCACCATCCCCCTGCTTCGTGAAGCGCATGGTCTCGGCCGGGTTCATCTGCATCGTGAACGTAGTCACATCAGCAGGAACCAGGTTTAGGACAACCACAACCAAGATTGCGAAGATTGACATCATAATGCGCGTTTCCTTTCTTGTTCGAACGTCAGCGGTGAGGGGACGGCGAATCCGTCCGCGGGTGAGCCGTACCCTCGACCGCCTTGTTCGCCTCCGTATGCGTCTTCATCCGGCCATTTCGGTTCTTCGGACCCCAAATGAAAGAACCGTGCTTGTCAATGCAGTACAAGTCTTCGCCCAGTGCAACGACGGCCAATCCATGAACGAATGGTGCAGCAGCGGTGAACTGAGGCGTGACGATGATCGCTCCCGCCTTGTCAATGTAACCCCACCGACCGTTAACATTCACTGCGGCGACACCATCGGAAAACACGCCGCCGTTGTCGAATCTGGGCTCGATGACATAGTTACCTGTGCGATCAATGTAACCGAAGAGGCAAGCTCTCTGCATTCCATTGCTAAGGACCTCATATCCCTGAACCGCCGCGAGACCCTCGGAGAATCTGTTTGCCTGGATGAACCGCGGAGCGATTACAGTCCTTCCTTCGGGGTCAATGTAACACAGCCCTTGACTGCGGTTGTCGAAGAGACTCGCTGTTGCCAATCCTTCGTGGAAACGGAGTTGACCATCGACCTTGATGGCATTGATATCTTCACGAGGGCCTCCCGACTTGTCGATGAAACTCCATTTGCCAGTAATCATGACGTGAGCCATGCCGCCTGAAAATGGTTCCGCCCTCTCAAATGCCGGAGGTATAGTCACTCTTCCGTGATCATCCACATAGCCTAGCAATCCGTTGGTCGAGAACGTGCCGAAACCCTCGGCAAAAGTCGGTGGGCCGAATGCTACAAACCCTGGATGCATCTCTGCGGTCAGGATGCTAGTGGCCGACTTGGTGATGTAGTCGACCTTCCCCGTGGTGACCAAGACAACGGCAATGCCGCCACTGAACGGGTTTGCACCGACGTACTGCGGCTTTATCGCCCATGTGCCTTGCTGATCGACGTAGCCGGCCTTGCCTGCGAGCAGGGCAACAGCAAGTCCTTCGGAGAAATCATCCGCGTAGTCGAATTGGGGCTGGATGGCCCATTTCCCCGATCGAATGTCTAAGAATCCGTACTTGCCATTCTCAGCAAATGGGATCAAGTCGCTCTTTCGCGGTGTCTCGAAATAACCTGCCCCCGACGAGTGAGAACACGCGGCTAGCAGCAGGCATACAAAGATGCAGTGTGTCTTCATGTTTGCATTTCTTCAGGCGAACCTCTGATTGAGGATCAAAATTAGCAGGGAGAGAACCTGCGTTCACACCTGCTAAGGATCAACAACTTCGTTGATAGTCAACAAGATACCACGGTAGTTTGATCTATGGCAAAGATAATATGAGGCTCTTGCAAAACCCCTCTGGGGTGTTTTGCAAGAGAGAAGTCAGAATACAGAAGACAGGATACAGAATAATAGAACACGTTGACCGTGAAAGGGTTACAATTCTGAATACTGAATTCTGGCTTCTGAATACGGCGCTTGCAGAACCGACGAAGGAGGTTTTGCAAGCGCCTCAATATGGATCATTGCTATGGATCAAACCAAATGCGGCGGTTCGTGCGCCCACACAGTGGACGCACGGGGGAGGGAGAGAGAGGGAGAGAAAAGCTGAAAGCCCGCCGCGCGGCTGCGCCGCGAAGAAACGAGGGGGTAACTGGAAATGAAAATCCGGGTTGTCTTTCGTCCTCGTCCTCGTCCTCGTCCTCGTCCTCGGAAATCGAGTACGACGACGAGGACGAGCCCTCGCGGCAGCTTGAAGTTATGGACGAGGAAAAAGGCGTTGACGCGCGGGATCAGGGACAGCGAGAAGCGAGTGTGTGGGTGTGTGGGTGTGTGGGTGCGCGCAGCGCCTTTCAGCATTTCAGCTTTTCTCTTCAGCCTCGGGCTTCATGTCGCGTGACATGAGGGCCTCGACTGAGTCGCGGGGAGAGGCGCCCTCATGGCACCAACTGCAGACCTGTTCGGCGATGGGGACGTCGACGCCGCAGGCGCGGGCGGCGTCGCGAACGGCTTTGGCGTTCCAGACCCCTTCGGCCACCATCTGCATGCTGGCGAGGATCGCGCCGATGGATTCGCCCCGGCCCAAGCGCTCGCCGACGGAATGGTTGCGACTGTGGCGGCTGGTGCAAGTGACGATCAGGTCGCCGACGCCGCTCAGCCCCGCGAAGGTTTCGGGACGCGCGCCCAGGGCGCACCCGAGACGGGTCATCTCAGCCAGGCCGCGGGTGATGATTGCCGCGCGGGTGTTGTCCCCGAAGCCCAATCCGTCGGAGGCGCCGACGGCGATGGCGATGACGTTCTTGATGGCACCGCCGAGTTCGACCCCCAACGGGTCGGCGGAGGTGTAGACACGAAACCGGGGGCCGTTGAACAGCACCTGAATCTCCCGTGCGAGCGCCGCGTCGGTGGCGGCGGCCACGACGGCGGTCGGAATGCCGCGGGCAACCTCCTCGGCGTGGCTGGGCCCGGAGAGGACAGCCACGGACGGAAGGGCCAGCACCTCGGCGGCGATCTCGCTCATGCGGCGGCGGGTTTTTTCGCACAGCCCCTTGGTGAGGCTCACCACCGGCGTGCTGGCGGGGATGAGGCCCGCGAACCGGGCGCAGACCTCCTGATAGAATCGGGACGGGACGGCCAGAACCACGCGGTCGGCGCCAGCGGCGGCCCGAACCGGGTCGGCGGTCCAGATCAGCGCACCGGGCAACGCGACGCCGGGGAGGAATCGGACGTTCTCCCGCTTGCTTCGGATCTCTGCGAGCGCGTCTTCAAACGGCCCCCAGAGCGTGACCGTGTGGCCGTACCCGTTGAGCAATAATCCGATGGCCGTGCCCCAGCCGCCGTCGCCGATGATGGTAATGTTCATGCCGATGCCTTTTTCTTGAACGTGAAGCGCGACTCGGTGCCCGCGCGCAGCCGGGCGATGTTGGCGCGGTGCTTCCAGACGACCAGCGCGGCGAGGCCGCTCAGAACCGCCGGGAACCAGGCACCCACGTCGTGGGCGGAAGGCAAGAACCAAACCCCCACACCCAGGACGACAGCCGCCAGGATCGATGCGACCGAGACATAGCGCGTCGTGAGAAACGTGACCAGCCAGGCCGCAAAGGCGATGCCGACGCCGAGCGGCGTCAGCCCGATCAGCATCCCCGCGCTGGTGGCCACTCCCTTGCCGCCCTTGAACCCGAGAAAACAGGTCCAGTTGTGGCCCGCCACGGTGAAGAATCCGCAGAACAACCGCAGCGCTTCCGGTGCAACCGATCCCGTCAGACGGTTCTGAATCAGAAGCGGAATCACGAGGGTGCCGCAGACCCCCTTGGCGACATCGAGCGCGAAGGTGAGAATACCCAGCGGCTTGCTCACCGCACGAAAGACATTGGTCGCGCCGATGTTGCCGCTGCCCACCGTGCGGATGTCAATCCCGCGGCAACGAGCGATCAGATAACCGAACGGCAACGACCCGAGCAGATAGGCCAGCGCGCCGGCGAGTGTCCAAAGCAAAATGTCGGAAGGTTTCATGGCGGCGGATTATAGCGGATACGGGCGCCGATGGAAAGACGGGGCTAAATCCAGAATCCAACCGGCTTGAACTGAACGGCGTCAAACAGTCCCAGGTCGGTGAGCTTGAGCGCCGGGATCACCGGCAGGGCCAGAAACGAGAGGGTCATGAAGGGCGCCCGCAACGCGCAGCCGCAGGCCCGGACTGCGGCATCGATTCGCGCGGTGGCCGCCGCGGCCTCCTCGCACGTCCCGGCGCTCATCAGCCCGGCGATCGGCAGCGGCATCACCCGCACGCCCGTGCCGTCGGCCACGGCCAATCCGCCGCCGTGCGCCACCACGGCGTTGACCGCCGCCGCCAGCGCGTCGTCATCGACCCCTGCGGCGATCACCGGATGCGAGTCGTGGGCCACGCTGGCCGCCACGGCGCCGCGGCCGAGTCCCATCCCCGACACCAGCGCCAGCGCGGGCGACACGGCGGCGGCATAGCGGTTGAAGACGGCGAGCTTCGCCAGACCGCGCGCGGGATCGGCGACCACGACGCCGCCCCGGACGGTCGGGATGCAGGAGAGGGCGTCGGTGATCAGCTCGCCATCGCGCACGCCGATCACGCGGCAGGCGCCCGCGCGCGCCGGCATGCGGAAGACGGCCGCCGACACCGGCCGCAAGGCAAACTGGTTCGGCCGCCGCAGCGGCGTCCGCTCGGGGATTGCCGAACGTCCGTCCGCCGCCAGCACGCGCCCGCCGATCACCGTCCGCCGCACGCGGAAATCGTGCAGATCCTCGACCTCGACCCAGTCGGCCCGGTCACCGGGGCGGAGCTGTCCGACATCGAGACCGTAATGGCGCACCGGGTTGACGCAGGCCGCCCGCAGCACGTCAAACACATTCAGACCCGCCCCGACCGCAATCCGGGCCAGGTCATTGATGTGCCCCTCCAGCAGGTCGTCCGGGTGCTTGTCGTCGGAGCAGAACATGCAGGCGCCGGGATGCCGGGCGAGCACCGGAAGCAGCGCTTCGAAGGTCCGCGCCGCCGACCCGCACCGCAGGAGGATGGTCATCCCTGCGGCCGCCTTCTCGTATGCCTCCTCGAGACCCAGACATTCGTGATCGGTGGTGATCCCCGCCGCGATATAGGCCCGCAGCGCCGCGCCGCGCAAACCCGGCGCATGTCCGTCGATCGGCTTGTCGCGCGCCCGCGCTGCCGCCAATTTCGCGAGCAGGTCCGGGTCGCCGCCGAGCACCCCCGGCACGTTCATCACCTCGGCGAGGTGGGTCACACCGGGACGGTCGAGCAGGGCGGCGACGGCGGCGGCGTCCAGCGTCGCCCCCGCCGTCTCGAACGGCGTGGCCGGAACGCAGGAGGGCGCTCCCGTCGCCATCACGAACGGGGTGCGGGCCCCCTCGGCCAGCATGAAATCAACCCCGTCAACGCCGAGCACATTGGCGATTTCGTGCGGATCGGTCACAGCCGCCACCGTGCCGTGCCGCACCGCCGCCCGCGCGAACGCGGCGGGAGTGATCAGGGCGCTTTCGACGTGGATGTGCGCGTCGACAAAGCCCGGCAGGATAAAACCCGGCCCGGGCGACGCCTCGGGCGCCACGGCTTCGATGCGGCCCGTCGCCCCGACCACGATCCGGGCGCCGAACAACCGCCGCCCCTCCACATCCACAACCGTTCCGCTGACCGACAAGCCATCGCCTGTTGCCGATGCGGGGTTGCGTCCATTGATTCCGCCCTGAAGAAGCGCTTTCATGAGGGCAAGAATGCCCCAACGGCGGGGGTATGTCAAGCGCGGGGGTACTGTTATTCTGGACATCTTTGCCTGATTCTGGCAAGCTACCCGTCAGAAACATCCATGGAATTGATTCTGGT
Source organism: Kiritimatiellia bacterium (assembly GCA_044343885.1). Classification (GTDB taxonomy): domain Bacteria; phylum Verrucomicrobiota; class Kiritimatiellia; order RFP12; family JAAYNR01; genus VGWG01. The sequence goes on along the minus strand of JBIJDW010000041.1, from coordinate 6,714 downwards.
CGTCATTGTTGCCGCGCTGGCTTTTGAGTACATCAATGGCTTTCACGCAGCCATAATACACCTGCAGCCGCGCTCCCATGAAGAATGCGTACTAGTCAACGGGGATGCACCCCGCCATCAGAATTGCTGGTTTTTGCGATTGAGATTGACGCATTCCCCGTCGTGTGATATTTTACTCCACATTAAACGATGCGGGATGGAGAAATTCAGGAAAACATGAGGTGACAGGCATCGCTTGCGCCATTCCGCGACGATCAAGCGAAGCACGGTTGACCTTGAACAAGCCACAAGAAAGAAACAAGGGTATTCTATGGGAGTCACAACACTCGCGCCAAAAGTCAAAGCCTTGCAACTCAACACAGAAGGTTTGCTCAAGCTTCTCGGTGGCACGGAAAATGACCGGATCCGATACTGGGAAATTCTCAAGGGATTGACCACGCCGCGTGATCAACTGGTTGTAATCGAACAAATCGCGAAGCTTCAAACTTCTCTCAAAGAGGCTCAGGCCGGCGCGAAAGCGATTCAGCAGTCGATGAAGAAGATTAGTCGTTAATCAACCACTCAATCAGAGGAATACGGGTGTCAAAGCGAACCGGTTTTTCCTCTCGCGTTACGGCTCTTCTCGTTGTTGGTGACCAGTCCCGAAAGGGATTGACCCCGATGATGAGGAGAGCTTTTCGTTCCCGCGTTAGGTTTGTTGAGAACCTGGATTCAATCGCATCCACGCCCCGAATGGATCTTGTCATTGGCGTTTATTCGTCGATCAATAGCGACGGATCTCTTGCCTTTCGCAAGTGGGTTTCCACGGCCGCACGCTCTTCGATCCATGTGGAAATTGGAGCGGGCGAGGCGATCATTGGACCGCTGGCACTGCCCCAGCGGGCCGGTTGCAGCCATTGTGCGGGTGAGCGAATGGCGGCGGCGGCACTTTCGCATGATCAGCCCAATGTCGAAATTTCCGCGTCACACCAATCGGGAGTGATGGCCGCCGCTGGTGCCGTGCTGATCCGCGAGATACGAAAGATCGAGCGACAGTCCGCCCGGGCTTCGCCATTGTTGGATCATTTGCTGATCATTACTTCTTCCGACGCAGGTGCTTCCTGTATCTCGTCGCGTCATCGCGTGATTCCGCTTTCCCACTGTCCGTTCTGCGGAGGCGCAGCGATTTACCAGGGAAAACCGAACAAGCCTCGGTTGCTGTCGCCCGCTGCTTCTCCATCAACCGTCTTGGCCACCCTGGCGGGATGGGTTGATCCGCGCACGGGTGTCATCAGCCGGGTGGTGGTTGAACCGCCCGACGAGCGCGGTGTGACTCTGCCCATCGTAGTCACGGCCGCTCCTCCACACATACGGGACGAACAAGGTGCCTGGAAACGTTTACCTATCGGATGGGGCAAGGGACTGACTCTGTCCGGCGCTTTGCTTTCCGCCACCGGTGAAGCCATTGAACGATACTCGGCTTCATTGCCTGATCCGTCACGCCTGGTTTGGAAACGTCTCCACGATCTCGAAGGCGAGGTGCTCGACCCACGCATTTTTCGCTTCTATAGCGACAGACAATACCAGCGGAAGGGCTTCCCTTATGTCCCGTTCGATCCGAATGTTTGTCATCCGTGGGTGCGGGGACGCTTCCTGGGAAGTGGTTTGCCGGTCTGGACGCCGGCGCTGTTGGTTTTTCTTTCGATATCATTACAGGCCGACCAATTGATTTGCCAGGGTAGTTCCAATGGGTTGGCTGCGTCCACCGGCGAGCAGGATGCCGTCTGGCGTGCCACGATGGAGTTGGTGGAACGTGACGCATTCATGGCCGCCTGGTTGACGGGTTCTGCCGGTCGCAAAATCGAGTTGGATAACTCCCTAGATATTCCATTGAGGGGGGTGTTGAAAGGGATCGAGGATTTTGGGGCAGTCGTCGAGATTTATCTTTTGTCCACCAGCGCCTGCGGGTCTACCGTGCTTGGCTTGGCATTGGGTGACGGCAAAGAATATCCCGGCGTAACAATCGGTCTCGGTACTGATCCGGATCCTCGCGTGGCGGCCAACAAAGCCATTCTGGAGCTTGGTCAAACAGGACCGCATTTGCGCCATATCATGCGCGATGGAAAACTCGTCGTACCGGCGAAGCCGCAACAGGTACGAGACATGCTCGATCACGCCGCTTGGTATTTTCCCGTCGAACGCGCCGCGGCGTTTGATCGGCTGCGGGCCTCTCGGGCAGGTCTGGCGTTTGGCGATCTTCGTCAACAGATTCCAAGAAAGAACCGAAAGACTTGTGAGGCGGAATTGCGCGCCGCCGGGATTCGTGTGGCGCTGGTTGATGTGACAGCGCCCGATGTGGCGACCGGGCCATTCCGTGTGGTTCGCGCGATCAGTCCGGATCTCCAACCCATCTCGTACGGTTACGGACTCGATTTCCAACCGTCAGAACGAATACGTCGTCGCGGGCTTGTCTCCGACATTCCTGCGATTCATCCTCTTTGGTAAAAGGGATAGAAATCGCTTGGCGGCTGCGCTGGCACCCGCCCGCTGGAACCAGTCTGAAGAGGCGCTTTGATGGTGGAGAAGGAAGCCAATCTCGGGTGCATGCTTCAAGATGAGCGCTGAGGCGTCAAGGAAGCTCCGTCCCTAATCGTGCCTGATCCGCGTCACCCGTATACCTGCGCCCGCGCCGCTTTGACAATCTCCACCCAGCGCGTCAGGCGTTGCGGCTCATGCTGCACGGTGTGCAGATCCTTCAGCATCACCTCCACCCGGCAATCGTGCCGCTTCGTCACCGTGAAGGTCTCCACCAGACTCCGCAGGATCGCGGCCTCGTCCATCCGGTCGGTCGACACGGCGGCGGGATGCGGTTTGCAGCAGAAGACGTAGCCGGGGCCAAGCTGCGCGGCGCTCTTTTCGATGTCCGCCCAGGGGGAGATGGACACTCGGCGCAGATTGCGGACCCGCTTCAACACCGGAAGCCAGTCGTGCAGCGGCTCACAGCAGCCGTAGCACCCCAACCCGAAGCGCTCGATGATCGGCTGGAGGTGCGGGAAGAACAGCTCCTCATACATCGCCGGCGAGATGCCGACCAGATCCTGGCTCTCCTGCCCGCCCCAGAGATCGCGGCACCGCACGTGAGCCGGATCAAAACCGGCCGCCGGCAGGACGTCTGTGTAGCCGATGCCGCCGTTGTTGATCCACTCGCAACCGTTGTTCAGCGACAGAAATCCGCCGGTTTCCAATTGATCCAGCACCGCCTGATGATTGGCCGCCAGCCGGGCCAGCAACTCGTGCACCCAGTTCGGCTCGTCCAGCATGTCCAGCATCAGGGTGTCCATGCCGCGCAACATCACGGCGGTCTGACAGACGCCGCCGACGGTATGCCACCAGTGGTGACGGCGTCGAACGGTCAGAATGCCGTCGAAAATTTCGTGCGCCCGCGCCAGCCACTCGGCGGAACGCTCCCGGTTCACCGTCACGCGGGGCGTCCGCAGCTTCTCGATGTCGCAGTGCTCCTTCAAGGGCCGCTCGTAATGAATCGCGCCCAGGCTGGAATGGCTCGACAGCACCAGGTTGGAAAACGGATGGATGTAATACGGCTGGCGATCCCCCGCATCCGTCATCGTCTGATCAATCTGCAATCCATTGCCGCTGATCTCAGCGTCCCACGGCACATTGAAGACCGCATCCACGGGCTGATCGTCCCGCAGGAATTCGTGGGTCGCGATCGCCAGCCGCAACTGCATTTCCCAGCCCCGCAGCAAGGGATCGGAGCACGACAGGCGATCCCAGGGAAGAATCTCCAGCCAGACCCCCTCCGGAAAGCAGTAGATGCGCGGAGAAACCGCCTCCAGCCGGTTCAGCGCGCGGATTGCCCGGCGCTTCTCCTCATGCTCGGGCAACGCGGCGATCTCCGCCACGCGTCGCGCTAGATCCCGCAAAACAGTGATCTCAGTGCCTGATTTCATCGTTGTCACCCTCCCTCTTCTCGATTGCATTCCGGCGGCGCCGCGCACGTGATGTCCAACTCGCCGGTGTCGGTGCGCCGCCAACTGACATGGATCGGGCCGTGCGGCGTGACCACCGAGCCGCGCGCCCATGCCAGATCGCCTGGACACGGCTCGACACAAAAACGGCGAAACCCAGGATCCAAGGGACGAATGCCCAGCACACGGGTGGGCAGGTAAACAGCGGGCGCCGCGCTCCAGGCGTGGGCCACGCTGCGCGTCCAACCGAATGTCTCAGGGCAGGTCCGGAATCCCATTTCCGCCATCTTACCCCACTCGCGGCGCATCACGTCAAACGCCAGACGCCCCTCACCGATCTGGAAGAGCGCACCCAACGTGAAGAACAGGAAGAACGGCGAGCCAACGGCCACAATACCGTCGGGCGCTTCCTGCTCCGATGGCGGCCCCAAGGTGCGGCCAGCCGGCGAGCCGCCGGAAAAGCGACTACGCTCGACCCTCCGAACGATCTTCCGGACCGCATCCATACGTTCGGTTGGCACACACGCGCACAGCGCCGCAAGGGTATTGCTCTGCTCACTCACACGCAGGCAGCCGTGATATTTTTCCCACGGCAGAATCGGCCAGCCTTTCTTCCGGCAGAGTTCCTGATAGTGCCGGTAAGCCCATTCATCGCGCACCGTGTCCACATACGCCTGTCGTTCTTCATTCCAGCAAAGCCGGTTGATCACGGCTTGGCGCTGATCGGCTTCCATCGCATGGGCTTGGGCCTCCTGCGGCAAGCCCAGGGCGGTTGCCATTTCTGCCGCCACGCGCAGACAGGCCACGAGCAGCACATTGTTGGCCGTCACCTCGCCATAAGGAGACAGGTCGTTAGCGCCCCATTCGATCAGGTTCCACGCGCCGGGGATGTCGAGCAAGCCCCGTTCGTTCGTCAGCAGGCGGCACCGGCGAAGCATGTCCGCGAGATACCCGTAGTTCTCCTTCAGATCGTGGGTGTCGCCGCCGTGCAACCAGTGATCGCCGCACTGCAATCCCCAGAGCAGCGCCCACATGGGCAGACCGCCCTCCGGATAACTCGGGAACGCCGCGATTGGCAGGTACCGGCCGCTGGTGTACCGATCGTCGTTCGGGAAATACTCCTTCACCCATTCTGGCGCGAGGGAGCGGCCGACGATGCGGATGCACCGCTGATCGAGATCCATCGCGCCAAACGCAAGCTGATTGATCTGCGCCGTGATCCGGGCATCGCCGACCCAGAACGCCTGCTCATGGCCCGGACAGTCCACGTAGGTGTCGAGCATGCAGACGGCCGCCGTATCGAGGCTCATGCGATAGGCCTGATTGAGCTGCCAGTCGCTGCATTCGAAACTGCCGGTCTCGGCGGCGGGATAGACCGTGCGGCGGCAGCGCAGTGTATAGAATTTCACCGGTCGGTCAAACTCGCGGACCGTCACGGATACATAGCGGAAGCCCCGTCGGATGTGCGACGTAAAGGTCTGCAACCCTTCCCGGCAGACATAGCGAAAGCCGTTGTGACACATCCAGGCAATGCCGTTGGGGTTGATCAGCTCAAATCCCTGCGTATCAATGACCGTGCCGGCCGGTGCCTCCACGGTCAGTTCCAGGTAGCCGATCATCTCGCAGCCGAAATCCACAATGAAATGCGCATCGTAACCCGGCGTCGGGACGAGCGTAGCCGCATCGGGGTGCGCGTGCAGCAGGTTCTGCGGATTACGCAGGGGCGATGTGAGCGCGGCATCGACCGGCGGTCGTGGCTGCGCGCGCTGAATCGCCGGATCCAGCAGGCCGCCGCGCACGCTGTAGAAGGATTGCGACCAGACATCGTGGTACACGCTGCTCGGCTCTACGGGCACGGGCACAAACCCGGAGCGCATCGCAACGGGGATCTGGTCCACGGTGCCGGCCGCCAGCATCTCTTCCAGTCCGGCCGGCTGCGGAATCGTGTCCGAAGTCTCGTGCCAGGGGTAGTTGACCGATGCATCGGGAAAGACGTACAGCGCCCAGACGCCTGTCGGTCCGGGCACGATCCGTTGGGAGGAGAAGGACAACGGGGCATCCGTTTCCAGCAACAGTTCCATCTCTATGGCAAAGTATCCGGATTGTTTGACCGTCAGCAGGCTGGTGCCCGCCGGAAGCGTGAATGTTTCCGTCTTCGCATCGGGAACGATGCGCTTGCCATTCAGATAGACCGGATGGCCTGTGTTCAGGCGAACAGAGGCCGCCTCCGTGCAGGTGATCTCCGTGGCGTAGACTTTGATGGCCGTGTGATTCGGGGGCGGCGAGCTGAGACGAAAGCGGAAGCCGCGCGGAAGCCGCGCCAGTTCGATGGCGGTAAAGGAAACAGGCAGAACGGGATCATCCGAGAGCAGGCCGATGCCACTCGGCTCCAGCGTCGTCCAGGGCGCCAGGCCAACCGGCCCGAGCTCAACGGCGGGTGCCCAGTCGGAATCGTCGAAAGCCGGTCTCGTCCAGCCCGGCAGTTCGCGTCGGGCATCGAATCCTTCCTCGCGGCCCAGGAGCAGCCCTTCGCTGAAGGATCGGCCGGCGGCCCCGCTCGTGAATGCCTCGTGCAGGCGAACTTTCCAGCGACGGTCCGTCGCCACCGTGAACGACTGGCCCGCGGCATCCTGCCAGCTCATCGCCGCCAAGATCCCCGGCAATCGGGGGGCTGTGTGCGGCGACTCCGCCCCGGCGGCCGGCGCCAGCACGGCCAGCACATTCGTCGCGCCCGGGCGCAGATAGG
>JBIJDW010000040.1:0-13530 GCA_044343885.1 Kiritimatiellia bacterium | reverse complement strand
AGGGGTCGTCCGCCTCGCCGGGACAGCGCCGCAGCTCGTAGACCGTCGGTATCACCATCCGCCGGATCGCTTGATCGGGATCGTGTGCCGACACCAATCCCATGTAATGCGGGGTGATCGCGGCCGGCAGCATCCCGGACGTCTGCTGCAACGCCACCAACTCCTCGGTCGTCAGGTTCACCATGAGGCGAAGCTGATCCAAGGTGTGGATGCGATTGCGCAGTTGCCAGTGCCAATCCGACCATTGTGCGTCGGTCGCCTCCGGGAAAAACACCCTCCTGAATGCCCGGATGCGCGGTGTCATCCGCATCACCCGCTTCGCACCCGGCGCGGTGGCCGATGCGGACGTCAACTCATTCGCCGCTCCGAAGAACGACGAAATACAACTCGGAGGCTCATCGTCTTGATCAATCAAGACGAATGGAGCCGCTCCCTCGTGCTGTGAAACTGTGTTCACTGCACCTCTCCTGCTTGTTGGGGTCTGTACCGGACCGGCGTCGCCCCTGAATACGCCAACGGCCGGGCGCATCGCGCCACGGCCAGTGTGCCTGCCTCCGAAGCAGAACATGCCTTGAACAACTGTGTCTTGTTTCCCTGCATGGTCGCTGCACGCTTCGCCTAGCCAGCCCTCAGCAACCGCCACACTCGGACGATCGAAACCAAGGGGTCCTTTGTTAAGTACGCATATAGAGTGTCTCGCGAACACTGTCAAGCGGAAATTTTACTAAAAACAAAAATCGCCGGTTTTCGACACGTCACCGAGATCCACGCATCCACCCTGAATTTCAAAATCTGCCGATTAACGGGTTTCAATGATGGCGGTGCACACCTGCAAGCCCTGCGCCTCCGCCTGCAACGTCAGTTCGCCGGACTCTTTGCCGGCCTGGACCATGATCTGGGCCAGGCCGTTGAACAGGCTGCGCTTCCATGGTTGCTCATCCGATCCGGCGAGGTACTTGTCCGGTTCGTGGCAGGAAGGGTCGCCATTGCCTACGCCGATGATTTTACCGGGTCCAGAAAGGGTGAATCGCACCTCGTTGCTGGCCACGGGCACAGGTCGGCCCTGTCCGTCCAGCACGCTCACCGTGACAACCGACACATCCACTCCGTCGGCTGTGATGATCGCCCGGTCGGGCGTCAGTTGAATGGCCGCCGGCGCGCCGGTCGTCTCCACACGTTTCTCCGCGATCAGCTTGCCACGCGTGTATCCTTTGGCCAGCAAGATGCCGGGTGCATAGGGAGCCATCCAGGAGAGGTGGCCCAGCCGCGACATGGCTTTTCGACCGAGGCTCTTTTCGTTCAGGAATAGTTCGACTTCGTCGCAGTTGCTGTAGCACCAGACGTCGATCTCCTGCCCCTCCTTGCCAGGCCAGTTCCAGTGCGGCAGGAGGTGGAGCACGGTTTTGGACGTCCACCAAGACTGAAAGTAGTAGAAGGTGTCCTTGGGAAAACCGCACGTGTCGAGGATGCCGAAGTTCGAACTGATGCACGGCCACTTGTCGTGTGGAAACGGCTCGCCCCGGTAATCAAACCCCGTCCAGGCAAAGGTGCCGGCGAGGAAGGGGCGGTTCTCGAAGAACGGGACCCATTCACGCGCTGTCTTGCCCCATGGGGCGGGGAATTCGAGATCGTAGGCCGTCACATAGCCCTTGGCGGCATCCTTCTCGTAGACGCCGCGCGTGGTCAGGACGCTCCCCTCCTCAGTGCCGCAGATCGGCTCCTGCGGGTGCTCCGCATGGAGCTGATCCATGTCGCCGAGATGGATGTAATTCACGCCCAGCACATCCACCACGCCGAAGTACCCCTTCCCGCCCCAGGCGGCCGCCGTGACCGGGCGGGTCGGATCCAGACGCTTGACCAGCCGTTTCATCGGCGCGGACAACCGATTGCCGAATTCCGTCCACTGCACTGGCTCTTCGTTGAGGATGGACCAGAGAATCACGCTCGGATGGTTGCGGTCGCGTCGGACCAGCCGTTCCAACTGGCCCAGGATTTCCGGGGTGCTGCCCATCATGCGATGCTCATCCATGATCAGCATCCCCAACCGGTCGCAGGCATCCAGGAGTTCCGGGGTTGGCGGATTGTGCGAGGTGCGAATGGCATTGCACCCCATCTCCTTGAGTCGCTCCACGCGGAAAGCCTGCAGCCGGTCCGGCAGCGCCGCCCCCACCCCGGCGTGGTCCTGATGATTGCACGTGCCACGGATCTTCACCGGCTTGTTGTTGAGGAAGAAACCCTTGTCCGGATCAAAGCGAATGGAACGGATGCCGAACGGCGTATCCAGGCGATCCACCTCACGACCGTCCTGCAGCACAGTCGTGCGCCAGGTATAGAGGTTGGGAAACTCCAGCGACCAGAGCACGGGCTTCTTGAGTGCCGTCTTCAGCGTCACATCGCGCTGCCCCCAAGGCGGAAGCACGACCCCTGCCATCTCGCAAGTCTGCACCGTCGCGCCTTGTGCATCGATAACCTCGCCGCGAAGGGCGACCCTGGCGGCCTGTTCGCTCTCGTTGATCAGTGCGATCTCTGTGCGGATGGCGGCCCGACCGCGGACTGGTTTCGCCTGAACAAAGGCCCCCCAGTGCGCCACATGCACCGGTGCCGTCGTGGTCAGCCACACATGGCGATAGAGGCCGGCGCCCTCGTAGAACCAGCCTTCGTGGAAGCTGGCGTCCACGCGGACCACCAAAAGATTCTGCTCGCCGAACCTGGCGTAGTCGGTGCAATCGAAACGGAAGCTGCTGTAGCCGCTCTCGTTCCGTCCAATGTAGTGTCCGTTGAACCAGACCGTGCAGTCCCGGAAGACGCCATCGAACTCCACGGCAATACGGCGGTTCGCGTCGGTGGCCGGAATGTCGAAGGTCTTCCGATACCAACCGATCGATGAAGCCGGAAACTTGCGTCCGACCGGCTTGAACCCATTGAAGTTTAAGGCGGAGGAATCGAACGGAAGTTCCACCGCCCAGTCGTGTGGCAGATCCACCTGCCGCCACGCCGCGTCCTGGAACGTGGGCTGCGTGGCGCCTTTGGCTTCGCCAGACTTGGCATACGTCATCTCCGCGCCGAACCCGAAATCCTGATCCGGATCGCTCGCATGGCCCAAGGCAAACCGCCACCCTTCATCCAGTGACAAACGTTGCTTGATATTTTCCATCATGAACTTTGCTTTCTTTTCAATCAATCGCAGATTCATCGTACTGCGGTGTGCCGCCAACTCCGAAGATATCACGCTTGAGTTTAAGATAATACTTGTAGTTCTCCAGCTTGACATCCGCCTGTACGCGGTGATCCACACCTGGAATAAACCCGCCGGCGCGCACCAGCGGCTGGAGGCGCTCCATCTCGCGGCGGATGGCCGCCTTCCCCTCGGCGAGGCGCATCTTACAGAACCCACCCTGCATCAGGATATCCGGCCAGCGCTGGCGCATCACTACCGGATCGCTGCCGCCATTCACTTCCACCGGGAACATGCAATTGATGCCACCCTCTCGAAAACAGTCCACAATCGGCAGGATATTGCCGTCGCAATCGCTCCAGATGATCCCCACGCCGTGCTTGTGCAGCAGGTCCGTGATGCGCTTGTAGCGCGGTGTGACCACATCCCGCATGAAGGTAACGCCCACGATCGGCCCGCTGTTGAAGCAGATGTCTTCCCAGCCAGAGGCAAAGTCGAATTCGACATCCGGCAGCACGCGCCCCAGAAAATCACAGGTGAGCACGCAGAGCGTCTCGACGATCTCCTCGAGGAGTTCTGGGTCGTCATAGATCATCAGAGCGATTCCCTCGAAACCGATCCAGTCCCGCGGTGTCCCAATCAGCGAGCCGAACCAGACGGACAACGGATAGTCGCGGCGGTTATACTCCGCCGCGATTCTCGGCCAATCCCCGGTCAGGCGCTCGGCGGAAGGCAGCAGCCGCTCCTTGTACGCTTCCCAAGACTTGCGATCCTTCAGCCCGAAGTCTATAAAGTGGGGTATGGACTTGTGTCCCTGCTTGTTGATCTGGGCCGTGCATCCGTTTCCATCGCGATAGACCAGGTATTCCGCATCCTCGCGCACCACGCTATAGCCAAAGTCAGGCAGCAAGCCCAGATGGGCGCCAAACGTATTCCAGTTCTCGATGCCGAAATAGGCGTAGGCCGAGGCTTCGTCCTTGACCTCCGGCGGCAGCCCCTGGGCGTGCCAGCCGGTCAGGGTCTCATCCCAGTAGCCAAACTCAAAGTTCGGCAGTCGGTCCACGTGCTGGAAGTGCATGGTCCGGCGATAGCGGTCCCGCAGCGTCATCCCCGACGCGCTCCCGCCGTGTCCGACCTTGATTGCGCGTCCCTTTTCCAACATGCCTGCGATCTCTGCTGCGTCCATGTATCCTCCTTAACAAGAAAATAGTGCGTGCCGTGCCCATGATGCTATGCCCCATCGTTTGTTGCAACCGAATTGATCTGGACAAGCGACCGAATAAACTGGATTATATTGCCAATGAACAAACGTCCAGAAACGCACTGCCGATCCTATATGGCCCTACCCGCTCCCGGACTTGGGCAGTTGGGCGTCTGGGTGGAATGTGTGGGCCACTGGAACACCTGCTGGCACGCCTGTCCCACGCGCTGCCTGCCGGATGATATTGTGATCTACTGCCTGAGCGGCGAGGGAACCTTCGAGGCCGGGCCGCGCACCTTTCCGGTTGGCGCGGGCGACATCTTCGTGGCTCCTGCGGGCCTGCCGCACAGCTATCGCGCCAGCCCGAAGACCGGATGGGACATCTGGTGGATGCATCTGCGCGGCGATCAACTGCCTCGCTGGCGTCGGTTCGCCGGGTTCACGCTGGAACGACCGGTGCGCGCCATCGGCCGGCAACCGGCCGTGCTGCACAGTTACCGCACCATCCTGAACATCATCCGGCGCCAGGCGTTGCATGGTGCTCTGGACGCCGCCGTAGTCTTGCCGCAACTCTTTGTCGCCTTGCACAAGACGATTGCGCCGGCGCCGTCCCCCGACACCACCCAGGCTTTGCTGGACGCGGTGCAAGGCGCGCCCATGGACCTGGCGGCGATGGCCCAACAGGCGGGTATGACACGGTTCGCCTTCCTGCGAGCCTTCCGTCGCCTGGCAGGTGTGACCCCTTGGCGCTATGTGATGGATCGCCGTCTCAACCGGGCCAAGGAGCTGCTGCTCGACAGCGGGTTGCCCGTGAAAACCATCGCCTATCAGTGTGGGTTCACCGATGCCGACTACTTTTCCCGCCTGTTCCGCAAGGAAACCGGTATGACCGCACGGGCGTTCCGGCAGCGTGCCCACGGGTGAGCGTCGCAGCATCCTCCGGTCTAACCGATTACGGGTAGCCGTGGAGGCGCTTGCAAAACCTCCTGCGTCGGTTCTGCAAGCGCCGTATTCAGAAGCCAGAATTCAGTATTCAGAATGGGGACCCTCTCTCGGGCCGCGTGTTCTCATATTCTGACTCCTGTATTCTGACTCCTGACTTCTCTCTTGCAAACACCCCGGAGGGGTTTTGCAAGGGGTGCGATTTCACTTCGTTGCATCGCACCAAGAATTCAGCACTCAGGATTCAGAATTCAGAATTGATTCCCAACAACTTACGCCAGAAAGCGCAGCTCGACTGGATGTCCTCAATTAAGCGGACAGGAACAACGCCAGGATAACTGTCATAACGTGTTGGTAGGTAACTCCTGAATTCTGAATACTGACTTCTGAATACTGTGCGATTGCAACTTTTTGCAATCGCACCTTTTTGCAAGAGCCTCCGTGATCTTGACGTTTTATCGAGCTTCTGGCATTCTTATCTCCCGGACATCGCTGAACCCGATCGGCTCTGGAACGCCTGCGTCCGTTGCGGGCCGATGCCACCCGAAAAGCGAAGGAAGGGCCTGCCCAGCCGTGCGATCGTGGAGACCGCGATGAACAGAACGACGATCGGCGGCGATCCGGGCGGTTAACGCCGTGATGAGTTATGGATTCACCCGATACCGATGTGTGCCAGCAATGCGGCAACTGCTGCCGGGCGCCAGGATACGTCCGGCTGCGTCCGGGCGAGCCCGAGGCCATGGCCGTTGCATTGGCGATGACCGTGCCGGAATTCCACGCGCGCTACACGCGGCTGACGTCCGACCGCCAAGGGCTGTCACTGACCGAAACGGCCGATGGCGTGTGCGTGTTTTTGCAGGACGACCACCTGTGTCACGTCCAAGCGGTCAAACCAGGACAGTGCCAAGGCTACCCGTCGCACTGGCGCACGCCGATTCTGGACGCGCGCTGCCCGAGATTCAATTCCGCTATGGACGAGCAGGGCGCTATTCTGGTGCGCGGGTCTTCAACGTCGCATAATTGATCATGTGGCACCCCGCTTGATAATCACACTCAAAACAGCCAAATCGGCAGGCGTCACGCCGGGAACGCGTCCGGCCTGCCCCAGATTGCCTGGCCGAACCCGGCTCAGCTTCTCTCGACACTCGTAGCCCAGAGCCGGAATCTGCCAATAGTCAACCCACGACGGTATTGCATCTGCTTCCATCCGCAACGCCCGCTCCGCGTGTCGCCGCTCTTGTTCAATATACCCGCGATACTTGATCTCCAACTCCACCTGCTCGACGACGGTCGATGCGAGCGCGCGGTCAGAGCACGGCAACCCCGCATACCGCTGTCCTGGGCGCGCCAGATGCCGGGAAGCTGCGGCGCCATCAGAAAAATGAATCCCGTCGAGCCTCACACATTCCGCCGCGATCAACCGGGCATACCTCTCGGTCTCATCACAGAACACCGGATCGGCCAATCTTAGCCGCTGCGCATGGGCGAGCATCCGAAAACGCGCATTGTCCTGCCGCAAGAGCAACCGCCGCTCGGCCCGAGACGTGAACATGCGATACGGTTCATTCGTTCCCTTGGTCACCAAATCATCAATCATCACGCCGATATAGGACTCCTGGCGGCTGAGGTGCAGCGGATTTTCATCCCGGACACGCATCGCCGCATTGACTCCGGCCACAAATCCCTGGGCGGCCGCCTCCTCGTAGCCGGTCGTTCCGTTGATTTGCCCGGCGAAGAACAGCCCTTCATGCCGTTTGGACTCCAACGCATGCGACAGCTCACGAGCATCGATGGCGTCATACTCAATGGCGTAGGCGTACGCTAGAAACCGGGCCCGCTCCAAACCGGGTATCATCCGAACAAAACACTCCTGGACCTCGCGTGGCAGACTGTTGGATATCCCGTTCGGGTAAATCCAGGCTGTCTCGCCTCGCCCCTCAGGCTCTAAAAAGACGTGATGGCTCTCCTTATCGCCAAATTTGACGATCTTGTCCTCCAGTGAGGGGCAATACCGAACGCCTGTCCCGATGATGCCCCCTCCATACAGCGCGCTGCGCGCAAGATTATCCTGAATCACCTGATGGCAAGCCGCGGTGGTGTGCGTCAGCCAGCAGGACACCTGCCGAGCGCCCGCCAAAACACTATCCTGTGGCAGGCCGACGCCCCCCGAGCGCCTATCCGCCGCCGGCGATGCCGAGGATTCGCTGTTGTTCCACGTGGAACTTTCCCCCAATAGCCCGCCCGTTTCCGCGCCCACCACATCCACCGCCTGCGACGCCGAGGATTCGCTGTTGTTCCACGTGGAACATCTCGCCGACAACCCGCCACTGGCAGCGCGTGGCCCGATCAACGCACTCCGCACCCGAGCGCCGTGCCACGAGAAGAGGGGTGGCGGTTCTTCGCCCGCCTGTTCCTGCGTCTTGGTAAAATCAATGGATGTCGGGTCCAGACGCGGAGGCGTGCCGGTTTTCAGGCGAATCCGCTCATATCCCGCGTCGCGTAGACTTTGAGAAAGGGCATTGGCGGCGGCGCGGCCATCTCCTCCGCCTGGCGTCACCTCGTGCCCGACATGAATCGTGCCGCCCAGCGCCGTACCCGTTGTCAGCACGACGCACCGGCCTTCTAATCGACCGTTTACGGATGTGTCGACGCCGGTCAGTCGCCTATCCGATTCTGTGCCCGAAAAAACGAGCGCGGTAACCTCATCCTCAATCAACCGAAGATTCGAAGTGGACTCGATGACGGCCCGCATGCGCGCCGCGTAGCGGGCTTTATCACATTGCACCCGCGTGGCCCGCACGGCCGGTCCGCGACTCGCATTCAGCACACGAAACTGTATCCCGGTGCAGTCTGCGTTGAATCCCATCTCCCCGCCCAACGCATCCAATTCATAGATCAGATGCGATTTAGCCAGACCGCCGATGGCTGGGTTGCAGGGCATCCGTCCGATCGCGTCACGGTGTGCGGTGATCAACAGGGTCTTGCAATTCATCCGTGCAGCGGCGAGCGCTGCTTCGGATCCGGCATGTCCGCCGCCGACGACAATCACGTCCCAACGGTCTCCGCTAATCAGCCCGATGCTTTTCATGGGCGATATGGTAACGCGTCCCCGGCCATTCGTCCAGCCCCGTATGATCCTTGTTTTTTGGGGGAGTTATGCACAACTCGATCACGCCGTTTGACAGTCCGATTCACTCCTTAACTATCGATAGCACGGAGCGGATATTATGCTGTAACTCCTTGCATGTTAATCACTTGCGAATACGTCAAATATCGCGCCTCCCCACAGCCATTCCCTTGGCGGGGATTGATGTCTACTGGTTATTGACTACTTATCAACACCCCTCTACTGGAGTCTAAGTGCTGATTCTCAATCACTTACCAACACAGAATCGCATGAACACCGTATCCAACAGGTCGTCGCTAAAGATTCTCCCCGTAATCCGGCCCAGCGCTTCTGCCGCTTCGCGCAGGGGGATCGTGGCGAGGACCAACCCATCCTGGGTTTTGAGGAGGCTGGTCGCGCGCCGGATCGCGGCATTCGCGGTTGTCAGCTCCACGGCGTGTCGCTGACTGATCGCCACCGCCTCATGTGTTCCCGCGCTGGCCTCTAGTTTGGCTTGCAGCACCTCGGCAACCGATCGCACCCCGTCCGGAGTAATTGCTGAACAGCGGGGCATGGCGACGGCGACGGGCAGGTTCAAGGCAGCGGCGAGCTCCGCATTCCCGGCACAGTCGGGGCGGTCGGCCTTATTGACCGCCACAATCATCCGATCCATCGGAAGCGCGGCGATCGCTTCCCGATCTGTCTCGTTGGGTGGCGTCGTTCCGTCCACGACATAGATGACCCAGTCGGCCGTCTCCATTAACTGGCGGGCCCGGGCTATGCCTTCGCGTTCCACGGCGCACGCGGCGTCGCGTATGCCGGCGGTGTCGGCCAGCCGCAACGGAATGCCATTGAGATTGTAACCCTCCTCGATCGTGTCGCGCGTGGTTCCGGGGGTTTCGGAGACGATGGCGCGCTCCCGCCCCAGCAGTGCATTCAGGAGTGAGGACTTGCCGGCGTTGACCCGCCCCGCGATCACCGTCAGAACCCCGTCACGCAGCACATGCCCTTCGCTCCAGGTCGCGAGCAGCGTCTGGCCCTCGGTGATGACTGCGCCAAGCTCGGTTTGTGCGGCTTCCAAAAAATGGGGGGCGACCTCCCCCTCCTCGAAGTCGAGCAGGGTCTCGACGTCGGCGCACACGGCTGTTAGGCGCTCGTAAATCGCCTCCACGCGCCGCCTCAGCCCGCCTGTCGCTTGTTCCCGCGCCGCCCGCGCCGCCCGTCCGGTCTGGGCCTGGATCACATCGAGCACCGCCTCGGACTGCGTCAGGTCGAGGCGTCCATTGAGAAAGGCCCGCCGCGTGAAATCGCCGGGTCCCGCCGGTACCGCGCCGGCGTGAAACACGGCTTGCAGCACCTGCCGAGCGACCACCGCGCCGCCATGCCCCTGCAGCTCGACCGTGTCCTCACCGGTATAGCTGCGAGGTGCTCGAAAAATCAGAACGATCCCGTCATCCAGTGCCTCTCCCGCAGCGCCGTCGGAAAATGTGGCGTGAAAGAACGTCCCGGCCGGCCGCTGCGATGGCGGCTGTCCCGCGCACCGCGCCACCCGGTCGGCCACGGCGAACGCCTCTGGCCCGGAAATCCGAATGACGGCCACGCCCGCTGGCCCCGCTGCCGTCGCCAAAGCCGCAATGGTTTGTGCAGGCATGCCGTCCCCTTATTCAAAATAAACAGGCAGGTCGATCAGCCGCAATCGAGGCGCGGGAAGCAACGGCGCTGTGCGGCCCAGCAGGTCGCAGGCCTGTGCGGCGGCGACGCCGGCCGTCACGATTTGCGGACCGCCATCGTTCCATCCCATCCACGCTGGCCGCCCGGCGGCATCCTCGAACCGCAAAAGCCAGGCCGCCCCGCCGCCCTCCACCGGTTCCCGCCGCACAAACCGGCCGCCAGCGCCCAAACGGCGCAGAAACAACCGCCAGGCCTCCTGTTGGGCGGCCTGTTGCGGCTGAGCATCGAAATGAGCCGGCTGCATCAGAACGACCTGCTCGATCAGTCCCGAACAGACGGCCAGTATCGTCCGTCTCACGTATCGCGCGAGCCGATGTTCGCATACGGCTGCCACTTCGGCATCGCCCTTCCCGTCCTCTCCGCCATCCGGGGCCGCCTCGACGATCAGAATCGGCCGCATCGGCGCATGGGCCCCGCCCTGTGCCGCGCGACAGAACCGGGCCAGTTGCCCCAGCCACGCCGCGTCACTGATCACATCCGATTCCAGCCACGCCGCCTGCGTCCGGCAGACACAGGATTCCCATCCGCCGACACGGGCCAACGCATGGGCCGTGCGCGACAGAAACCGATGATTACCCATCGCGCACGCCGGCCCGGAGAAAACAACTCCCGGAAAGGCGTCGCGCACCTTCTGCAGCGGATCCAGGAACCGCAGGTACTCCGCCTCTGACCGAAATCCCCAGGCCGCCTCATCCGGGGCAAACCCATACACCGCCCGCCGCACCTGCCAGCCAACCGGTTCCAAGGCGCGTGTGACAAAGGTCACCCACCGCTCCGTATCCTGGACCGCCCGCCGATCCTGAACCAGTAGCACCGATACGCATAATCCGTCGGCCACCCCATTCTGGACCGTGGTCAGTGCAGCCGCCCGCTGCTCGTCTGAGTCGTGGCAACACAGACGCACCCAGACATCGCGAATGCCCGGCTCTCCCAAGGACGTCAGATCCTGTCGCGTTTGAGTTTCCGGAACCGCGCGCACACCAACCGCCAGTCGATGCGGCAGTGTCACCGGCTCAGCAAATAAGTCATCGCGCCAAAACCACTCAAACAGGAGCGGAACCCAGTCGGCTGGAGGCGTCACGAGACGCGCATCTTCGCGGCCGAGATTCACCGCCTCATCGCGCGCCGCATCCCAGAGAAACGCCGCGGCGATGTCCACCGGCGGCGGCGACGCCACCCCGCCTAGACGTCGCCACGCACACACGCCCCGCCGTTGTGCCCGTAGCCCGCGCATCACCAACGAATCCGGCGCCTCTCTCAGACCCGCCGCACGCGCCTCCGCCAGCAGCCGGGGCGGCAGATCGAGCGCAGCCCAATCGCGCAGCCGCGCCCAAGGCCCTGGCGCCGCGCCGATCACACACCGATCCAGCCCGGTAAAGCAAATGCCTCCGCAGGGCGCGCGCCGCGTGTCGACCCATACGTTCCAGAGGTCGAGATTGCCGTGAAACACGCCGGCATCGTGCAGGTCGTGGATCGCCGCGCCGACCGCGCGCGCCCACTCGCGGACGCGGCCAAAATCGTTCTGCTCCGTCAGCAGATGGGCGAGCCACTCCTGCAACGGGCAGAGTCCGGCGTGCATCTGGAACACCGCCAGCCCCTCCCAGCGCCGCAGCCCCGCAGGGCGCACCAGGCATGCGATCGGCCTGGGCGTCTGAACGGCGCGCCCCAACAGCCGCCGAGCCGACTCCACCGCGCGCACGGCCTGGGCGCCACCGGCAGCGACCGGAAACTCTTGGATCAGAAAGTGGTCACCGCGCGCTCCCGGCTGCCCCGCCGACCGGAAGGTGAACAGACGTCCACGGCGCACCCAATCCGCATCGCGGCCTGCGACCAGCTCGACCAAAGAGCGCCGCATCTCATCCGTGCGGAAGGGATCCTCCACGCACGCGCGATAAGCGCCAACCGGTTCCCATCCCTCTGTAAAATCCATTCCTGTCATGCGATTCATAAGTTTGCCGTCGTAACTACGCGGGTATCAAAAAAAGAATTTCTGCATTCTGAGCCGTTACGGTTTGTCATTATAGCGCATTCCGCCGCCGCCGCATCAGAAAACGATCAGGCACAGCAATGGGGGTTTTTTGAGCTTGTCTTCCGACGATCCACCTGATACAGTCTGGTTCAATTCGGTTCATCTTGCACCACATCATTCAGGGAGGGTGATGACATGCGTTCCATTACGATTCATAATCTTGACCCTGAGGTCGGTCGTCTGATCGAGAAACAGGCCGCAGAAGAAGGTTTGAGCCTCAATCAGTTGGTGAAGCGCCTGTTGAGAAAGGCTCTGGGGCTATCGGGCTTGACCGCCGCTCAACCGCACGGTTTTGATGAGTTCTCGGGACTTTGGACGCGGGAAGAGGCCTCTGAATTCAATGCCTCCACCGAACGCCAGGTTGATCCGGAGGGTTGGTCATGAAGCGGGTGATGCTCGACACCAATGCTTATTCGGCTTTATTATCGGGCGACCCTGCCGTGCGTGCCGCGCTTGAATCCGCCACTGAAATCCTGTTGCCGCTTTTTGTTGTGGGTGAACTGGAGGCGGGGTTCTGTGGCGGCTTGCGCTATGCAGAGAATGTCGCCATTCTTCAGCGCTTTCTGGGCAAGCCCGGCGTTCGTGAAGTTCCCGCCGGTCATGAAACCGCACACCTCTACGGAAAATTGAAGGACGGACTGAAAAGAAACGGAACACCCATTCCGGAAAACGACATCTGGATCGCCGCATCCGTGATCGAGCATGCCGCCGAGCTGATCACGTATGACCGCCACTTCACCACCATTCATACAATTCGCATCTGGGATCACCTCGGACGCCACACGGCGTAATCGCCATTCGGGTTGGGCCATCCCAGCCATTCTAATTATGGAGAGGGGATGATCGGCGTCGGTGTCGGGGTCGGTATCGGTATCCATAAAAAACAACGGAAAATCGACCCCGATTCCGATACCGACCCCGATGACTCAATCGCCTCATCATTAGCATTGCGTGATCGCCATCCGGGTTTGGATAGACACATCCCCTCAAAAGTTCTATAGTCATGACGTTCGTCTCCGGCGCGGCCTGTCGCCGTGTGGAGCACGACACAAGCTGGAACTGATTATGCAGAACACCGAACCGAACAAGCTCGAAACCATCGCCTCTCTGTGCAAACGCCGGGGCTTCATCTTTCAAAGTTCAGAAATTTATGACGGCATCAGCGGCTTTTGGGACTACGGTCCGCTCGGCTGCGAACTCAAGCGCAACATCAAGGAGTCGTGGTGGCGCCAGACGGTCCGCCTGCGCGAGGATGTGGTCGGAATTGAGGCGACCATCATCATGCACCCCGCGATCTGGAAGGCCTCGGGACATCTCGACACCTTTTCCGATCCGATGAGCATGTG
>JBIJDW010000290.1:0-4440 GCA_044343885.1 Kiritimatiellia bacterium | reverse complement strand
CTGGGGTCGGACTTTGCTCTTTGAACTGCGCCAGATTTCCGTTATGCTGTTTTCTATTGCAGCGGTTTCAGAAAGCTGGTACGCTCGCGGAGCGCACCGACAAGCAGCCGGGCATACCCGGCACACAACAAAGCGCTGGTGGATACGGCTCGCAAGCTCGCCGATTCACAGCGCTGAGCGTTGAACTAGAAGAAAGAAAATTCAAGAGAAAATTCCGATCTCATTGTCACGTAAAGATTTGTTGATTATACTTGATCGCGTGGTGATGGGAGTGACGCGATGCGCGGTGTGATTCGACAAATATTCGAAGACCATCTTCCTGCGGTACTGGCCAAGCGCGACTTGCACGACTTATCGGAACGGGAGTGGCGAGGCGCTTGGTGCATGGCCACCTGCCGCACAGCCGCGCAAGGCACGCATGCGCTCGTATGTCCGGACGGGCACGGCACCGTCAAGGAAGCTTTCAACAGTTGCCACCATCGCGGTTGCGTACAGTGCGGCTGGCCGGCCACGCAGCGTTGGATCGAACGGCGCGAGGCGCAGGTGCTGCACGGCGCGCATGTCCATACGATCTGGACCATGCCCGACGTTTTCGATCCGCTGTGGCTGTACAACCGCAAGACGTACACCGAACTTCTCTTTCGCGCGTGTTGGGAGACGGTTCATACGCTGATGGCCGATCCGCGCTGGTGCGGTGGACGTCCTGGCATGCTGGCCGTGTTCCAGAGTTGGGGCGACTACACGCAGCGGCACCCGCATCTCCATGCGATCGTGACGGCGGGCGGCGTGGACGATGACGGCAACTGGCAGGAACCGAAGCACAGCTTCGTGATCTGTGCCCGGGTGGCGATGGAGCTGTTTCGCGGAAAAATGCGCGCCTTTATTATCGATGGGCTGAGCACCGGCGCGCTGGTGTGTCCTCCTGACACGAACACGGCTTACTGGACGCGGGAGGCCGACAAACAGGGGTTGCGCAAATGGAACGTCCATGTTCAGCCGCCCTACGCGGAAACCGGACGCGTGATCCGTTATCTCGGTGCGTATCTGAAGCGCGGCCCGCTGTCCGAGAAACGCGTGACATCGTACGACGGACACACCGTGCGCATTGCGCACCGGCATCCCGAAGAACACGAAGCCGACTACTACGAATTAGCAGGCGAAGAGTGCGTGCGTCGCCTGCTGCTGCACATGCCGGAGCCCCGGCTGCACACCAGTCGCTCCTACGGACTCTACCATCCTGCCGCGCAAAAGTTGCTGGCCACGGCACGCGCGCAAATCCGGCTGAGCCCAGTGCCGGATGATTCCACCGCCGAAGCTCCCCGCCAGCCAGTCAGTCGCGTCCCATCCACGCCACCGCCGGTATGTCCCGAGTGTGGACGTCCGCTGCGCGTGTGCGTGCGCATCCACGGCGGCCAGTCCCCGCCGGCATCATACCGTCAGCAACAACGTCGGAGAGCCGCATGAAACCACGCTCAACACGCGCGCAGGGTGATGGTTTGCCATCCCATGAGAAGAAAAGAGACAATGGTGGGCATTCAAACAACTTTTCCCCTGTTACACCCACGAATACGGCTTGCTTTCCGCACCCGCACGCACCACAATACAAGCCAACGGTGGATTTAACCTCGCGCCGATTCCATCACCCAAGGTAAAAATCCCGTACTATTAATGGAGAAGTTCAACAACAGGCTGCTGACTATCGTCGCTGCCGCGACGTAGTCAGAGCCTGAGCGTTCGGTCAACAACAGGAAAGGAGATCGGAGAAATGAAGAAGGGAATGATGGCGGTGGCAGGTTTGATTCTTGGCGCGTGCATGACGGCACAAGCCGGATACCGGACGGAGACAACCGTTACGCCCGG
Organism: Kiritimatiellia bacterium; assembly: GCA_044343885.1. Taxonomy (GTDB): domain Bacteria; phylum Verrucomicrobiota; class Kiritimatiellia; order RFP12; family JAAYNR01; genus VGWG01. The sequence goes on along the minus strand of JBIJDW010000290.1, from coordinate 2,580 downwards.
TGCGGACGCGCATCAATATGTGGTGCAGATCAAAATCATGGACGTGGCAAAGGACGGCAAGACGGATGTGTTGAGCGCCCCGAAACTCACTGTGAAAGCGGGCGAAGAAGGCAAGATGTCCGTGGGCGACGAGAAGGAACAGAACGGCGTTTTCTGCACAGCACTCGTCAAGGAGATCGATGGCGGTATTGAGGCAGTCACTACCGTAGTCGTGAAGGAGAAGGGCACAGAGAAACTCAGTACAGCCCAGAGCGTCACGCTGAAGAAATGACCAGACCGAACCAGCGGAGGCAGGCGACGCTTTACAGCGCGCCTGCTCCGCGACGTTCGCAAGAGAATAAGCATGACACATGCACAAGCCATAGTCCTGACAGGCCCGTCCTCAACCGGAAAATCAAGTGCAGCCCGAGAGATTGTGAGGTCTTGGGTGCTCCCGTCTGTCATTCTGGATGCCGATGTTGTCTTGGGCACGTTTCCTCCTAACCGATACAGAGACTTGGCTGACGGCGCTCTCAACGAAGGGCTCTTTCGCGCCGCTGCTGGCTTCCTTGATGCAGGTATTTCAGTGGTTGTGGAGCAGGTCTTCTGGAAGCCCGAATGGGCTGCAGATGCGGAACGAGTCTTGGCAAGTCACAAACGATGGTTCTTCCTGCTGACTTGTAACCAAGAGGTGGCCGGCAGGCGGGAGGCAACTCGCACAGACCGCGAGCCAGGAACCCACGTCAACCAGCGCAAACTCGAGTGGCAGCAATTGTCGATTGACGCAATTATAGACACGTCGCGCATGACTCCGCAAGTCGTGGCTCGTGAGATACTGAGGCATATCGGTCTGAACGAAAAGACCCCATAGAAATGCGAACAGGCCGGTGGTGCCTAGCGTCGCTGCCGCGCCGCAGGCACACCGGCAACGTTGGCGGAACGAACATGAACAAGGATAGCAACTGCATATTCTGCAAGATAGTGGCCGGAGAGGCCCCGGCGAGCGTGATCTACCATGACGACCAAGTGATGGCCTTCATGACACTCCACCCGACCCGTCCCGGAGAGTTTCTGATCATCCCGAAGGGGCATATTGACGAGTTCTGCGATCTGCCAGATGACTTGGCGTGTCACATCATCAAGCTTGCGCAACGGTTCTCGAAGTCCCTGCGGAAGCATTTTGGCCCGAAGCGTGTTGGTCTCATTGTGCATGGTTTCGGCGTCCCTCACGCACACTTGATCGTTGTGCCGCAACACGAGGAAAGCGACATTGTCTCCGGGCGGCACGTCATTGTCGATGGCGGGAAAGTCAGATTTGGGGCAAGTCACCTGCCGACACCGGAGCGTGCGGAACTGGATCGACAGGCGGCCCTGATAGCAGGGAAGAATGCCAACTGAAGACGCCAACCAGCAAATGCTGGGTACGGCTTCGCCGCCCCAGATTTGCGAACGTTCGGCAAAGAAGAATATGAAGACAATAGTGATACTCTTGGCCCTAACGACGGCGATAGCCTTTCTGACCGCCTGCGCGCGGCGGGGTGGATCAACAGGGGCTACAAAGGAGATTATCGTTGGCGGACTATACGCATCAAGGAGTGAGGACGGCACATACTTGGTGTCAAAGGTGTTGGCGGTGGATGACACTGCTGTGCACGTGCGAATCTACAAGAACAAGTTCCAGATACTTCCTCAGAACCTTGATTCATCCACACTCTCCCTTGGCAAGTTTGGAGATGCCGATGGCTTTGGCATCGGACATGCGCCGATCGCAAAAGAAGGATGGCTCGATAAACGCGTCTTCTTACAGAATGAACCCGTGAGGGAAGATGAGCTGGACGGATACAAATACTATCTGGAAGAAATGAACAAGTAGAATGCCGAACCAGCGCAGGCAGGGTACGCTCGCAAGCTCGCGCCCCTGCTGCGGAACGTTCGGTGGAGAAAGATGAATATGAGACATACAATCATAATGGCATTGCTGGTCGTAGCGGGAATCGGCTGTACCCAGCAGCCTGTTGCGCCCGCAAGCCCGAAGGTCGTATGGGAATCACCCAAGACATCGGTTCCGGAGATCAAGCTTGCCGTTTCCATCTGGCCGGTAGCGAAACAGCTCACTCATCCGCACGATAGTCTCGGGCGTTACTCCTACTCGATTGACATCGGGTTCCCTCAAGTCAACGACAAGGAGCTGTTTCGCAAATTCAACCAAGGACTCGCAGATCTTGGTTGGGAGCCAATCTCGTCCAACACACCAAACACGAAATATCAAAAGGGAGAGATGCGCCTACAGGTGTCATTCGACACCGGAAGGCATCCAACCACATTGATGTTGAGTTTTGAACCAGCAGGCAAAGACACCGAACCACCGGCTGGTGGCGACGGGAAACCCGCGCCACAGCCGTGACGTTGGGAGTAATGAAGATGACTAGACTCTGGATATTCGTGATTATCATCGCTGAAGTTGTATTAGCAGGAGGGTTCAACCTTTTTGCCGAGACCAATCTGGTAACGGCAACGATGGTCGATTACCTTCCCTATGTTGCGTATGTTGGAAAGGTAACCAACAACGTCCCAACAGACGCCGTCGCCGTCCTTGAGGAA
>JBIJDW010000289.1:0-4476 GCA_044343885.1 Kiritimatiellia bacterium | reverse complement strand
TGGCCATGGATGTCGCCGAGGTTTACGGTGTTGGTCTCGAACAGCTCGATGAAGGGGAAGCGCGCGCAGGCGTTGCTGAGGGCGGGGTCCAGGCCCACTTGCATGGCGCCCCAGTCGCTCAGGCCGTCGGCGTTCGAGTCGGGATCGGTGAGCGTGACGGTCACATTGGTGGCGCACACGAGGTGAAGCGGGGCAGGCAGGCCGACACCCCGCGCCTCCCAGCAATCGTTGGAGTTGTTTTCATTGGCATCCACGTAGGCCCTGATCCAGTAGGTGGCCGAGACGGGGATGGCGCCCAGCGCAAAGGCGCCGGGATTGACCAGCGTGGTGTGCCAGGGGGACGTCCAGGAGCTGGCGTTCGTGACCGCGACGACATGAACGAATCCGGGCTGTGTGCCGTTGTAGGAGACAACACCGGAGACGGTGACGGTTGCAGGCATGTTGGTGGCGGGCGTGTTGGTCGCGGCGGCGGCGGCCAGTTGCGCAGCCTGGAGATCATCCAGTCCATCGCCGTTGGCGTCGGCATAGAGCATGGAGATCGTGACATGGGCGACGCCCTGCGTGGAGAAGAGGGCGACGACGGCGGCGGCGGGATAGGCGGCGAGCGGCAGGCGGTTGGTCAGCCAGGGGGTTGTGGACGGAGCCAGCGCGATCGGGGCGGCCAGGGCGGCGAGGTTGGTGTCGCACAGCGAGACCAGATAATCGCCAGCGACCGCGCCGGGGGCGGCAACGGCCAGCCAGAGATCGTTGGAGAGTTGCGTCCGGTCGAGGCGCATCAGAAGACGCGATCCGCCGTCCTCGGGCATCCAGCCCCACGGCGCCTCATCGATCCATTGGCCGCCGTCGGCCTGCGCCCCGATCGCCCAGGGCGGCCAGGTGTAGAGGATCTGGTCGTCGAATGTGAATCGCGGTTCACCCCAGGGGAACACCGCGCGGGAGACCGGATCGGCATCGGCGGCGTCATTCCAGCCATCGCGGTCGGTGTCGGCGTTGAAGGGGTCGGTCCCCAGAAGACTCTCATCCCGATTCGAAAGCCCGTCCTGATCGGGGTCACCGGCCGAGTCGTCGGCATTCATGTTGAGACCGAAGAGACTTTCGAAGCCATCGGGGATACCGTCATTATCCCCGTCGTTCATCTGGGCGTATGCAAAGATGCCGATCAAGGCCAGCGCGAGTGCGGGAAAGGCCACGCGGGCGATCCGGCTGTGTATTTGTTTTGATCGAGGACTCATTGGGGTTCTCCGGGTTGAGGATGTCCTTGGGCGGGCTGGGCGGGGTTGTCAAGACGTACAGGGATGGAAAAAAGTCCGGGAGGCGTATTCACGTATGCATGCACAACCGTGCGACTGCGGCCAGGGGAGATCGGAGAGGTGATGCGGACATTCATCCGGACGACGCCGCCGGAACAGGGTTCGCCGACGGCTTCGATCCAAGGCGCATCGCAGACGATGTTGGTGATAGCAAACGAGCGGTTGGCGGCGCCGGTGAACACAACGGTCTGCTCCGGACATCGGTTCGTCTCCGTCGCGGCAAACGTCAGATCCAGGCAAGATGCGGAGACGGTCCCGACCACCTTCCCGGTCAGCGTCAGGCTCAGAAACGGTTTGGACGGATCGTCCGTGGACAGGTGGATCACCTTGCGGAAAGTGCCGGTTCGGCCCATCAGCGAGAACTCGACCGTCACCTCGGTTGTTTCCGACGGCGGGATCGTTGGGCGTGAAACCTCGGCCTTGGCACCACAGCAGGCCGAGGCGACTTTAAGGGCGAGCGGGGTATTGCCGGCATTCGAGACAGAGAAGACATGGCGGATGATCGCATCGCCCGGCTGGTCACCGAAGTCAACATTCGGTGTATTACAACGCGCCATCGGCCCCGCGCACAAAGGCGCAGTTGCCAATGCGGCAAGCAAAAACACAATGACGGGCTTTCCAATCATAACGACACTGAAACCGGCGATTGCAAGGGTTTTGCAAGCGCCTCAACACGTTTTCGACACGATGATTCGCGAACAGGATTATTATGAACGGTGTGACGATTGTCAAGCCCTACGTTTCAGTAATTTGTAATCGGTTAGCCACAGGGGGCAGTGCGAGAAGAGGCGAAAGGGGGAAGCGGGGCCATGCTCAAGCCGTCGAACTGGAAGAGCCGACAAAGTGTGCGACGAAATGAGTTCGCGCCATTTCGGAGACGGGGCCATCGGCGTCGGGGTCGGTATCGAAAACCAACGGGAAATCGACCCCGATTCCGATACCGACCCCGACCCCGATGACCCAATCGCCTCACAAATAGAATTGCTGCGGGCGCATCGTGGGGAGATCTTCCCGGAAAGCATCAGTCCCAAGCCATCGACGTAATGCGGGCAGAGGGCGGACGGAAGGGAGACAGGCGCGGCGGCTGTCTGCGGTGTTCAGGGGTGAAAATGCATGACACGCAAGCGGGCAAGCACAAAACCGCATTTTTACTGCTTGGTTTGTTTGGTGCATTGTTTGGTTTTGCGAACCCTATCAAGCAGGGGGCAACACCGTGAAACAGTGAACCGGGCAAACGGGCCGGATAAACGAAAAACCCCGCTTTTATTGGTGTTTTTCAATAAAAACGGGGCCGAACGGTGGAGCGGGCGAAGGGAATCGAACCCTCGTGTTGAGCTTGGGAAGCTCACATTCTGCCATTGAATTACGCCCGCAAAAGCATGTGGGGGAGTTTACCCTGATTGACGGTTCCGCGTCCAGCGGAAAATTATTTCTTGCCATCCAGTTTGTCGGTCACGGTTCCGAAGCGAATGGTATCCCGGGTTTCGAGGCGGTCCAGCTTGCCGTCCCGGATCCAGGCGATACGGTCGGAAATCTTAAGCATCTTCACGTCGTGTGTCGCGGTGATGATCGTGCAGCCGTGGTCCCGTTGCAAGGAGGCCAGCAGCTCGATCACCTCCTGGCCGGTCCGAGTGTCGAGGTTGCCGGTCGGCTCGTCGGCCAGAATCACCGAGGGCTTGTTGACCAGGGCGCGGGCGATGGCGACGCGCTGCTGCTGACCGCCCGATAATTGCATGGGCAGATGGTCAAGCCGGTGCCCCAAACCGACCTGACGCAGCACCTCCTCGGCGGCGGCGTTCGCCTCGTCGGAGGATGCGCCCCGGAGAACGGCGGGAAGGGCGACGTTCTCGCGGGCGCTCATCACCGTGATCAGGTTGTAGGACTGAAAGATGTACCCGATCTTGTTGCAGCGCACCCACGCCTGCTTCTCCTCGGGCATTTTGAAGAGATCCTCGCCCATGAAGTGGATCGTCCCCGAGGTCGGAATGTCCAGCGCGCCGATCATGTTGAAGAACGTGGACTTTCCGGATCCCGACGGCCCCATGATCGAGAGGTACTCGCCCTCGTAGATGTCCAGCGAGACGCCTTTCAGCGCCCACACTTCCTCCGCCCCGAGCGTATAGCGGCGGGTGACATTCTCGGATCGCGCAATCACGTGCTTGGCTTCACTCATGTTCGTTCCCGCTCCATCGCATCGGGGTTAGTGGACTTCCTCTTCGTGCAGGTTCATCTGATCCGGCGTGGTGACCTGCGTGATCAGCCCGTCCTCGATCCACATGATACGGTCGGACTTCTTGAGCATCTTCAGGTCATGGGTAGCCGCAATGACGGTCACGCCCAAATCGTTGCACAATTTGCGGAACAGCAGGATGATCTCCTCGCCGGTCTTGAGATCGAGGTTGGCGGTCGGCTCATCGGCCAGCAGGATGTCCGGTGTGTTCGCCAAGGCCCGGGCGATGGCCACGCGCTGCTGCTGACCGCCCGACATTTCCGACGGCTTGTGCAGCGCCCGGCCGCCGAGGCCGACGAGATCGAGGATGTGCAGCGCCTTCTCGCGCGACTCTTCCCCGTCCAGCCCCGCGAACGCCATGGGCAGCATGACGTTTTCAATGCACGACATCACCTGGATCAGGTTGTACGACTGGAAGATGTAGCCCACCTTGCGGCATCGCAGCCAAGCCAACTCGTAGGGATCGAGCTGGGCAATATCGACCTGGTCGATGTAGACCTTGCCAGCGGTCGGCTTGTCCAGGCCGCCGATCATATTGAACAGCGTGGACTTACCCGAACCCGACGGCCCCATGATCGAGAGGTACTCGCCCCGGATGATGTCGACCGTCGCCCCGCGCAGCGCATGGGTCTCGGTATCGCCCATCCGGTACACCTTGCGCACGTCGACGGCGCGAATGACAAAACCGCTGCGGGCCGAGGCGTCGGCATTCTCAAAAAATAACTCGCGGTTGAAGGCCATGCACGTGTCTCCCTTCGTCATCCTTTAGACGTTCGAACGCAATGCCGATGCCGGAACCATCCGTGCCGCAAAGTTTGCCGGATAAATCGCCGCCACCATGGACAACACCGTTCCGACGACCACGCATCCCACACACGATAACGCCAGCTTGAGATAGGACAGCTCGTGGAACATCAATCCAAACCCGAACATCCC
>JBIJDW010000288.1:0-4555 GCA_044343885.1 Kiritimatiellia bacterium | reverse complement strand
TTTCCCTGAACCCGAATTTCTATTGCGAATGGTCGGACGAGGCGCTCGTCGCTTGGGAGAGGGCTTGCGAGCAGATCGGTGATCTGTACATAGGATCCTACCGTCAGGGATCGCCGGTGCGTATCAATGTCATCGACGGCAAGATTCGCACGCATCTCCAGAACGGATACCAGGCGTGTGACCGCTGCGGATTTGGCGAACACGAGATCGCCGTCGCGGCCAGCGGCAACATCTATCCATGCGAGCGGATCGTGGCTGATGATGAGGTCAACGAGTCGCTGTGTCTGGGCAACGTTTTTACCGGCTTTGACGCGGCCCGGCGCACGTCGGTACTGGCTGCGCGAGGCAACTCGGTGAGTGAATGCGATGCCTGCGATCTGCGGCCGCGCTGCATGAACTGGTGTTCGTGCATCAACTACGCCACCACGGGCGCCATCAACCAGGTGGCCGGTATTGTCTGCCATCACGAAAAGATGGTGATTGCTCTGGCCGACCGGGTCGGCGCAACGCTGTATGCCGAATCCAACCCGGCCTTCCTGGCGAAATTCTACCCGGCGTAGCGTACCGGAACGCTACCCGTCGCGCCCGCCGCACCGCAGGCTCGTCATGCACCAGTCAAGGCAGGTGCAGCCACAAGGGACGGGCATTCCGTCTTCAACCTGATCGGTTCGTCCGATTCCGCCGCATCCCACGCGGCCGAACACGGCCTGCGCTGGCTGCTCGATCTGCAAAATCGCGATGGCGGCCTGCCGACCTTCTGCCGCGGCTGGGGAAAATTGCCGTTCGACCGAAGCTGTCCCGACCTCACCGCGCACGCGGTAGCGGCGATGCGGGCGTGGTTCGATGCGTGTCCCCCAAATCTCCGCGCGCGTCTGCGCATCGGCATGAAGCGGGCGATCCGCTATCTCGAGCGGATGCAAAACCGGGACGGCAGTTGGACGCCGCTCTGGTTCGGCAACGAACACGCGATCCACTCCGAAAACCGCACCTACGGAACCGCCAAAGCCGTTTTGGCGTTGAGCCGGTTGGATGTCGCCGCCGACGCCGCCCGTCTGGCCCTGATGCTCGATGCGGCGGCCCGCTGGCTGCAAGCCAACCAGAACGACGATGGCGGGTGGGGCGGAGTCAAGGGCACGCCCTCGAGCATCGAGGAAACCGCCCTCGCGACGCACGCGCTGGCCGTCTTCCGGGCCGCGCCGGATGGGGCAATTCACGGCGGAATCGACTGGCTGCAACGAAACATCCCGGAAGCGGAGGACCTGAAACTTGCGCCGATCGGCTTGTATTTCGCCAGCTTGTGGTATTGGGAGCGCCTGTACCCGTTGATCTACGCGCTCGGCGCCTAAGCCGCCGTCACGTCCGTGGCACCCGATTCCCACTCCCGTTTCTGAGGGGGCCTACTTCCAGTCGGGATGGAGCTTCAGGAGGCTGGCGATGGCGGCGTCGACCTGTGTTTTGCTTTTGGCAAAGTGGGGGTCGTCGGAAAACGTGCGCAGGAACTGCAAGACGGGCTGGTGATCTTTGAGCTGGGATTGAATCAAGTCGATCCAATCCTGCTCAATGGTCTTGGGCCGTTTCATCTGCTGCTCGATCCCCGCCTTGACGCGGGCGGCAATTTCCGGAGGAAACTGGGCGAGGCGTTCGGGGGTGATGGCGTTGACGCCGCGTTCGCAGTCGTGGGCCATGGCATACTGAATTTTCTGCAGGAGAAGCCCTGTGTCGTCGCACAGCTTCTCCTGGAGGATCGCGTTGATGACCGGCGCGCTCATGTGTTCGGTCTTGAGGGCGTCACGGAACAGTTGGGGTTCGCGCCTGGCCAGCGTGGCGCAGGCGGCGCCGAAATCCGCCGGCTCGCCGGATTCCCGCGGGCGCATGGGGATTCTGGGCTGGCAGAGGGCTTTGGCCATGATGGCTTTCTCGTCGTCATCGTAGGGACGATCAAACGTGGCCATGATCGGAAGGAGGCCCAGGCCGGACCACTTTTCGCGCTTGGCGTGTTCCTTGAGGTATTCGGCATACCACATCTCCGGTTTATACGGCAACAAGTAGGGCAGCACGTCGTTGGCGGTATCCGCCTTCATCAGCTTGAGAAAGACGGGCAACGCGGCAGGGTCGGTCCAGTTGCCGATCAGGCGTCGCACGCAGGCGTTCGGGTTGGGATTCTGTTCGCCGACGGCGGCCAGAGCGGCGGCGGGATCGCCGAGAACCGCAACGAGGGGTTTCTGATCGCCATCGAGCCAGGCTTGGACCCGTGGCAACAGGAGCGCTTCGTACCAGAGACCGATGCCGTCGAGATTGACAAACCAGCGTTTATCTTCGTTATTGAGCATGGCGGTCACGGCAGCCAGCCGTTCCGAAAGATATCGGTCGTCGAGTGGGCTAGCCGCGCCCCAAGACTCCGGGTTCTGCTGGTACTGGGCGCGCGTGGCGCGCGTGGCGGCCACCGGTTGGTAATCGCCCTCGCTGGTGCCCGTGCGAACATACGTGTTGGCTGCCTTCCAGTAGGCCAGATTCTGCTCCATCGTGGCGAGCATCTCCTGAGTGACAAAACGGGTGCGACAGTTTTTCAGAAGGCTCTGGCACCGTTGCAGATAGATCAGCGCCTTGGGGTGGCCGCTGGCTGCCAGGAGGCGGAAGACGGCTGCGTCCACGTTCTGTCCAACGATCGAGCCTCGCGGAAAACAGCATCCTTCGTCCACCAGTTTACAGAGCCGTTCCACGGGAATCGGCGCATCGATCTTGGCGGTCACGAGCAGGACGGTGCCCGCAAAGCCGAGACGCCCGTACCGATCCTGACGCGGTATGTTCGAGATACCCGGTCGAATCGCCGTTCTCGCCCCGCCCTGCTGAACCTTGAGATACATGGCGTCATAGATGGCCGTGACGGCTTCCTGACCCATCGCGACGAGTTGGTTTTCGTCGGGATTACAGTTCGTGTGGTCATACACGAAAATGAGTTCATCGAGTGTTTTCTTCCCCGTGGCCGGATCAGCCCCCGAACCGGGCTGGAGAAAAGCCAGGGCCAGAAACGAAACCAATGCTACGGATATCACTTTCATCGTATTACCTGATAGAGGAGGCTCTTGCAAACCCTCCCCGCAACGCGGCGACTGACAGCTTGGGTCGCGGGGCGTTTTGTAAGTTGAAGAGTCGCGTCGCCCAGCGTGGACTCGTCTGACTCTCCAATCGACGTCCCATCGTCTTCTGCGCGGCACCCTACCGCGCCCAAAACGAGTAAAGGCAGTATCGCAGATTCCAAGGCGTTTGTCTATCCCACTGTAATCGGTTACCACAAACCATTCTGCCATTCTGCCGCAACTTCCAGATGTCTTTCCTTTGTGACTTTTGTTAGACTATCGGTCATTCAATGAGCAGGATACAACAGGAGGAATCGAATGAGTACGAACGAGATTGCCCAGTACTTTGACTTGCGAAAGCGGCTCTTCGAGATCGAGGCGCAGCTCGAAGCCCTGAAACCTGCGGTCGCCGACCAGCTCCGCCGGCAGAACGGCATCGCCCGTCTGGACAGCTATGATCTGGTCCTGAGCACCTTCACCGCGTGGAACTATTCCCCCAGGGTCGAGGCGCTGCAGAAGTCGCTGAATGAGGCCAAACGGGGCGAGCGGCAGAACGGTTCGGCCTCGGTCAAGGAGAAGCGCGACATGTTGGTCCTCAAGGCCCACCGGGACGCGGATCAGGTTCGCGAGGAGCAGGCCCCATACGGCGAGTGGGAGTCAGACGACGGCACGCGCCCTGTTTAACCTAGATCCGGCCGTTGAATTCACCACGAAGGCCACGAAGTGCACGAAGAGATAAGATATAGAGCCGCTTGCAAAATCCTGTTTTGTAAGCGGAGTGTTCAGGTGTCAGGTTTCGGGTGTCAGGAAGAACCACACGATGTTGCGCCTTCCTGAAACCTGAAACCGGCGCTTGCAGGGGTTTTGCAAGCGTCTCCGAAAATAGTCGGGAACATTTCCGCCTCGACCGATGTCTCACCATGAACGGATGAAAGGGGCGTTTCCATGAAACGGATGAGCATGATGGGAGTCGGTTTGTTGGCGTGCGCGGGCCTGGCGTTGGCGGCGGAGGAGACGACGCCGGCGAAAACCGGGAAGACAGCGGCGGAAACACTGGCGGCCGGCAACCGGACGTTTGCCGTCAAATTGTACCGCGAACTGTCCGGCACGAACGGCAACCTCTTCTTCTCGCCCTACAGCATCTCGTCAGCCCTGGGCATGACCTATGCCGGGGCGCGCGAGAACACGGCCGCCGAGATGGCCCGGGCGCTGGAGTTTGCCGCAACCCCGGAACAACTGCCGGCCGCCTTCAAGCACAAGGCATTTGTGGAAGTGAACGAGGAAGGCACCGAAGCCGCCGGCGCGACGGCAGTCGAAATGAAGACAAGGAACGGCCGGAGTTATTTGATGTTCCGAGCCGACCATCCATTCCTGTTCGTCATCCGCGACAACGCGACCGGCAGCATCGTGTTCATGGGAAGGCTGACGGACCCGTCGGTTGCGGAGGGCAAGTAATCGGGGTCCGCAGAGCGATTGCC
>JBIJDW010000287.1:0-4563 GCA_044343885.1 Kiritimatiellia bacterium | reverse complement strand
ACCAAGCCATCGCCGACTGCCCCGCCCGTCAAATGCTCCACGCCACACGCCTGGCCTTTACCCACCCCGTCTCCGGCGAGCCGCTTGATTTTTCGCGGCCGCCCCCGCCCGACATGCTCGCGCTGATCGCGCGTTATTCCCCACGGTCCGCCCTAAATCCACAGCACGTCCTCTGATCGTGTTCGCGAGGAAAGGGTCATCACGAACGAACGCGCCGGACAGGTGTCGGGCTGGAGTCGTTCGGCCCGTGCCACATTTTGAAGGCCTTGTCCCAGGTCCAGCCCGGAGCCTGATCCAACGCCAGATCTTCCAGTGGCGGGTTGCGCCGCAGGAACGCCTGGGTGTCTTTCCAGTTCTTGATGCCGCTGACGGCGTCGAGCACCTGGATGTTTTGCCAGCCCAAGCCATTGGCGGCCTTGAGACAGACCTCCAAGTCGAGGCCCTTGAGATAGGCGTGCAGGAAACCGGCGATGGATGAATCACCCGAGCCGGTCGCACTGGCGACCTTCTTGCACAGGAAGGCGGGACACCACAATTCGCGGCCGGACCAGTTATCGGGATTTCCGGGCTGCGCCGCGCCCAAACCGCTGAAGGTTTCCTTCGCCTTGGACCGGAAATAAAAGCCGCGGCGACCGGACTTGAGCGACGTCATTTTCGAACCCAATTCCAGCAGCTTGCCCGACAACCGCGAGTAATCCTCGGCGTGCAGGACGTCCAGCAGGTCCGACCCCTGATGCTTCGCCTTCAGCTTCAGGAACGTCTCGCGTTCCAGCATGAAGAGCACCTCCTCCACCGATGGCAGAAAAATGTCAACGTAAGGGAGTATCCGCGTCAGAATCTTTTTCCAGGGCGCCTTGCCAGCGGTGGATGCAGGGTCCGGCAGCGCCATGTCGCACGACGTGGTGGCGCCGGCCTTCTTGGCGATCTTGAATATCTTCTCCAACTCGCGCCCTTCGTCGGAGTACATGCGGCGCATGAGCGGAGGATAGCCGAAATGGAAGTGACGGCATTGCTCGATCAGTTTCGGCTTCAGGTCTTCGGCGCCGAACACGTCATTGGTGCCGGGATTGTGCAGGAAGATGCGATCAATGCCCGGAGGCGCCAGGGCGACGGTGTAGGAGCTGGTCGAGCCTTTCATGACGCGGATGCCGTCCGCATTGCCACTCCGGCGCAGGCGCTCCATGGTCATGCGGCCGAAATCGTCCGCCCCTACGCGCGCCGTGAAGACCACCTTGCTGCCCAGGATCTTCAGGCCGATGCCGGTATTGGAGACCGGTCCGCCCGTGCTCATCATCGCGTCGTCCACATGCACCAGTTTGCCCGGTCGCAGGAGGTCGCCAATGAGGCGCGCGCCCGTGTCCGGAAAACTAGGAATCACGTCAAAACACAGATGTCCCGCCGCCATTACGTCATACTTGCGTGTCATAGTGCATCCTTGTTATTTGTTCCACTCTTCCCCTGCGGGAACCGAAACAGCAACGTAATAATCTTTCTTGCGCCAACTGTCAAGCGCACGGTGCGCCGTCCACCCGGGCGCAGTTTGATCGCCGCATCGGTCTGCGGGTCTTCGTTGAGATTCGTCGTGACCACCGACGCGAACGGCAGGCCCAGCGTCAGCTTGCCCTCCTGGGCCGCGCCCGTCGGGTTCCAGAGTCGCACGATCAACCCGTCCCCGCGCGCGGCCTTCTTCAAACAGGCCACCTCCAGATCTGCGGCGTCCAGCGCCAGCAGGCTCCCGGTGCCGGAGCGCACAGCGCCGATCATCTCCGAGCAGACCAGCGGCCGCGAGAAGTCCCGATACGCCTGCCACAATTTGCCTTCCTGCCAGCCTCCGGCATGCGGATACAGCGCGTAACGCACCGTCATCCGCCCCAGTTGCTGGGCACCGGCCCATTGCGCTTCGCCGGTTCCCTCTGGCCAGCGCCGGAGCTGCATCGCGCGCAACAGCGTCAGGGTCAGGACATCGCTGGCGGGGCCGGCGACAAAGTATTCGGGGAGGCCAAGATTGAGGATCGCCAGACCTCGCCGCCCGTCGGACAGGCCGGCAAAGCCGAAGTTCGGATAGCCGTCCACCGGTTCGATCCAGGTGGACATGTCGGGCTGCTTGGTGGGCCGTTCATCCACGCTGAACTGGCCGCCTGCGTACGTGGTATCGGTCGCGATACCGGTGGGGAAACACACCCTCAGGCGGTGGTCACGACAGCCGTTGTCGATCGTCGTTTCGATGTCGATCCGCTGGCCTGATCGGGTCAGCGACAGCCGCGAAGTCAACACCACCTGACCCTTCTCCGTCGTACCTTCCGGAGCCGCGGACGGACGGGACAGGGGCAGCTCCAGGCGCACCGTCACCTCGATCGTGGCGCGCCACGGGGTGTTCTCAACCACCGTGATTTCAGCCGCGCCGGAGGGTGTAACGGGGTGGCCGACCGGCTTGAAGAGCCAGGGATCACCCACATCACCCACGTCTTCAAAATAGTGAAGTCCGGAATAGGTCGCCCCGGTCGCCCGGTGCGTCAGGTCCACCCGGCCGTCATCGCGCACCACGGCCTTCAGGAACGCGTTCTCCAGCACGCGGCCGCCGCGAACCAGAGGTTTGGATGGCGTCTTGGCTTTTGCCGCTGTTTCCACTTTCAGGGTCAGCCAGCTCAGCGGCGCGATGGCCGGAGCTTCGAACTGGATGCGGCAGCGGTGTGTCGGCATCGGCCGCCCGACCAGACCGAGAACGGACGATCCCCGCTCATGGAGGACCTGAACGTGTGGATGGATCTCAACCCCGCTGTCGGTCACGAGTCGCAGGTTCCCGGACGCTTTCGGCCCGGGGATATCGACATCCATCTGGCAGAATCCGCCGCGCGGACGGGCGTCCAGATTGAAGAGGACCAGATGCGGCTGCGGCGGATTGTTCCGGGCGCGCGCGGGCACAAGGGCCGGTTGCATGAGGCTGCGGCAAGCATCGTCCAGCAGCCCTTCGCTCATGGACTGCACGTCGGCCAGGCGCGCCAGGATGTCATCGGCGACCTTGGTGAGGCTACAGCCGTCGATCGAATCGTGCGCCTGGCTGGCGAGCAAAAGCTTCCAGGCCTCGGTCAGGGACGCGGACGGATACGCCGCGCCCTTCAGCCAGGCCCACGTGCTGATGGGTTCGGCGATGTCGATCAGCAGATGCTCGCTGATGCGGTTGGCCATCTTCAGACCCATGCGCGCCGACAGCGTCGCCCACCAGACATCGCGGTCCCGCTCACACGCCCTAGCGTCGCGCAGTTCGCCCACGTGGATCGGCAGGTTCGTTCCCGCCTCGCGGCGGACGGCAGCAAAATAGTCAGGAAGGGAGCTGTCCTTCACCCGGAGGTCGGCAAAAGCTTTGTCGGCGGCAGCGATCAATTTCGGCGTGGCCGGGAACGGCATGGTGTGATCCATGCAGTTGAATGCGGCCAGGTGCGAGGTCGCCGCGCCGAGCGCCGTCGTGTCGCGCAATTTGGTTAGATAGGGGCGCAGGTAGTGAGCGTGCCACCCTTCCCGGCTGTTGAGACACGGGTAGCTGTAGGGGTCGTGTTGCGCCAGCCCGTCCACGCGATAGGGATACCAGTTGTCGGAAAACGCATATTCCCAGTTCTGATCCGGCGTATCGTGGATCACGTTGGCGACCACCTCGTGATAGAGCAGGCAGTAGAAATTGGTGCGTCCGTAGCGCGCGCCCAGATGGAGGGTCAGGACCTCAGACCCCTCAGGGCTTTGCCAGCGAAATTCACGCGGCATGCGGGCATCCGAGATCCCCTTGTAGATGACCGCCGAACGGATATCAAACCCGTTGTAGAGCTGGGGCAACTGGGCGATCTGGCCGTTGGAGCAAGCGGTGTAGCCTTCGCGCATGGCGCCGCCCAGCGACTCGGCGACACCGATGCCGATCTGCAGATTGCGCGCCACAGCCTCGCCGTGCAGCAGCGGCATGTCGGGCAGCGTATACCACGGTCCGACCAAGATCCGTTTGGCGCGGATCAGCTTGCGCATCCGCGCCGTCATCTCCGGCCGCAGGCGCAGGTAATCCTCCGTGCAGATTGACTGGCCGTCCATCTGATAGTGCTTGAACGCCGGGTTGCGTTCCATCAGCTCGATCAGTTGGTCGTTATGATGCAGCAGGTGCCGCCGGTAGCCCACGAAGGAAAGCAACCATTCGCGGTCCCAGTGCGTGGCGTTAATCACATGCAGCGTTTGAGGCTTGAGTGTTGTTTTCATGGGCCGCATATTATGCCGGGAGGACCGGAAAAAGGCAACTCCAACTTAAAGACCACCGTCATCAATCGACGGGGGCAATCCGTACTTCGGGCACAACTTCTGGCCCCATTGTCGGGCCGTGTCTTTGAAACACCTCGGGCATTGATAGATGGGAACGGCACCTTGATGTGTCAGTTGATAGGTCACCGGTTTTGGCACGGCATCTCCGCGCTTCCATGTCACGGAAACGATATGACTGCAGTTCGTGCAAAAACAAGTCATTTGCTGGAAGCGGAATCCGCCACCCGTGCTAAACGCTTCCGTCAGTCCACATCTGTTGCACTCGAAAGC
>JBIJDW010000286.1:0-4571 GCA_044343885.1 Kiritimatiellia bacterium | reverse complement strand
AACGATTGCCGAACCGGTCACCAAGCCGACAGCAGCGAGTGTAGCAAAAATACGTGTAACGTTCATTTCACACCCCCTTCTTTTACCGTGTAGGTTAAGTTCGACCCTTCTGGATCGCTGCCGGTCAGCGTGATGGCCTTGGCTGTGCTCAAGACAACGCTCACGCTCTGTGGGGTGGCCGTAGGTGGCTGGTTCGCGATAATTACATAGTTGGCGCGGATCGTGGCGTGGGTCCAGGGCATCACGAGGGTGGTGGTGGCCGCAGACACGTCCGCGATGCCAGCCGTGTCGCCGACCCACCGGCCAAACATCTGACCTGCGGGCGGGGCGTTGGCCGCGATGACGATGGGGCGGCCGGCCGTGTACGAGCCGCTGCCGCTGCCGTTGTTGACCGTCAGGGCAAACGACGCCCCGGAAGGCGCCTTGTAGGTCGCCGTGATCGCGGCATTGACCCCAGGCATCTTGAAGGTGGTTACAGAGGCTTTTACGTTGGCGATCCCGGCCGTGTCGCCGGTCCATTTGTCGAACCACTGGTCCGCAGGCGGCGCGTTGGCGGAGATGGGGACCCATGTCGTGGGTGGATAGGAACCGCTGCCGCTGCCGCCGTTCACGGTCAGGGTAGCGATGCTCTCCCGTCTTGCGCCAAAGAACAGACTGTGATAGCCGCCAGCGGCAATCAGAGTGGCAGTCCCCAGGCCTTGCACCTGCACAGGGGTGGATTTGTCAACGGTCGTGTTGTCGCCCAGTGCACCAGGCCAGTTTAAGCCCCAGGCCCACACCGTGCCATCTCTCTTCATGGCTAGGCTATGATATGCACCTGCGGCGACGTTCGTGACGTCGGAGAGTCCTGACACCTGCACAGGGGTGGATTTGTCAACGGTCGTGTTGTCGCCCAATTGGCCATTCCCGTTCGCGCCCCAGGCCCACACCGTGCCGTCGGTCTTCAAGGCCAGGCTATGAGAATAACCTGCGGCGACCGCCGTGACGCCGGAGAGTCCTAACACCTGCACAGGGACAATTTTCTGAACGGTCGAGTTGTCGCCCAGTTGGCCATAATAGTTATAGCCCCAGGCCCACACCGTGCCGTTGGCCTTCAGGGCCAGACTATGATATCCACCTGCGGCGACGTTTGTGACGCCGGAGAGTCCTCCTAACACCTTCACAGGGGCATTTCTCTTAACGGTCGAGTTGTCGCCGAGCTGGCCATAATTGTTCACGCCCCAGGCCCACACCGTGCCGTCCGTCTTCACGCCCAGGCTATGATATGCACCTGCGGCGACTTTCGTAACGTCGGATAGTCCTGACACCTGCACAGGGACAGTTTTCTGAACGGTCGTGTTGTCGCCCAATTGGCCACAATAGTTATTGCCCCAGGCCCACACCGTGCCGTTGGCCTTCAGGGCCAGACTATGATGTCCACCTGCGGCGACGTTCGTGACGTCGGATAGTCCTAACACCTGCACAGGGACATTCTTATCAACGGTCGTGTTGTCGCCCAGTTGGCCATCATAGTTATAGCCCCAGGCCCACACCGTGCCGTCGGTCTTCACGGCCAGACTATGAAAAATTCCAGCGGCGACGTTCAATGCAGCCGACATTTGGGTTTCCACGGGCAATATCCGACTAATCACGGTTCCATCGCCCAACTGGCCATACGGATTGTAACCACTACCGCTGACAACGCTGCCCGCTGCGCGAACGGACACAAAAAACTCGGCCGTTGCGAGCGCGTCAAGATACGTAGCGGTCAAGACATAAGGCCCCCCGGCCGTTGCGCCTGCCGTAAGTCGCACCATATATGACTTGCCTGCAACCGGCGCGATCGTGCCGCCACCGTTCACGGTCCACGTCACGTCAGCCCCGGGGTATTGCGCCGCGCCACTTGAATCTGAAAACGTGAAATCGTACGTTTGACCAGGCAACAGCACGCCACCGGACGGGCTGATCGTAGCATTAGCACCGCCTGATCCCTGCACCGTGATCGTCACGGTCGCCAACCCTGACGGTGTCCCCGAGGCATTGACCACCCGGTACGTGAAGCGGTCCGTGCCCATGAAGCCGGGCACGGGCGTATAGAAGCGTGCCGGGCCGGTACCGGAAAGCGTTCCATTCGCGGGATTCCCGACGATCTGGTAGCTCAGGGCGGCGCCATCCGGATCGGTCGCCACCAACGCGATCCGGGTCCTCCCCGCGACATCCATGGAAAAGCTCTGCGCGTACGGCTGATACAGCTCCGGCTCAGGATCAGCCATAAGCTCGACGCCGCTCAGCATCGGCTCGCCCGCTGTCCTCACGAAATCGATGTCCAGCGCCTTGGAAATGCGGACCCTGAACTCCTTGACAAGTTCCCGGCGCGGCCCGCCAGCCTCGGCAGCCACGTCCAGGTTGGTCAGTACCGTGCTCCCCTGCAACTTGACGCTGAACACCCGCGCGCCCGGCACCTGATCCTCCATTTCGGCAAAGTAGAGGCGCACGGTGTAGGGCTTGGTGGGCAACGTCACCCCCATATCGGTGACGAGCGGGATGGTCATGCCGTCCATGCCCGTCACCTGCGAGGCCGAGACCCAGCCGCGGTAGCGCGGGCTTGTCTTCTCCATCTGCGCGCTGTGGTGATACACGGCCTTCCAGGTTCCGCGATACGTCACATGGACAAGCGGAGGCGCTTCAAACGTAACCGCACCCCGAGCCCACACCCCTATATCCCGCCAACCATTGAACGGATGATGCGTCCAGAGCATGCTCTCTTCCGGCACATAGCGATCGCCAACGGCGCCAAAATTCACCCCGATGCGCCGGATCGGCGTACTCGCAAAGGGCAACGCCGAAGGCGTAGCACGGTAGTAGATCCAGTTCTCGTCATCCTCCGTCGAAACCAATGTGAATGCAGTATTTCGAAGACCTGGATAGCAAGCGCACCAATTGGCGGCTGCATAGCTTGTAACCCCGTTCCCCCGCAACGCACTGGCCCCGCAGCCGGAACCGTCCATGCACACCATGGATCCCCAATACGATACAAGGTCGGTGAAGCCCAGCGTTCTCCCCGGCAGCACCAGCGTCTCGCCATACCTCCTAACCGGGGGACAAGCCCCGTATCCGCCGGAAGGCGCAGGAAAGGTCTCGACGCGGGAGTACAGCGTATTCATCATGGGGCCGGAAGGGGCGCTCCAGGCGGACACCGACCCGTTGATGCTCGGCTTCGGCGGTTCGTAGCCGATCATCGCCGCTGTCATGGGGCGCCCGGTGTAGATATCCTTCCAATTCCCTATGCCGCGCGCAGGGGAGCCAGACCAGATGTTGTTTCCTTTTTGGAAGGCGATTATGCCAAACGACGGCTTCATGTCCAGTTTGTCATCCGGCAAACCCAGCCGCCTGATTTGCGTAAAACCATCCTCACCCATGCCGGAAAAGCCCGCCCACTGCGTCACATCGCAAAGGGTCAGATTCGCCGCCGCAACCCCGCCCGCGAGCGCGGCATGCTCCGCGCTCGATGTGGCCAGCCAGATCTCGCCGCCAAACGGCCGCGTACACGTGTACAGCTTCTCCGCCAGCGCCTGCCCGGAACCCATCAAAGTGGTCGCGTCCTCGCTCGCGATCAACGCTGCCTGGAACGGCGCGAACCCGCAGTCCGGGGGATTTCCGAGCACCGTTGCAAACCGGTCCGCCGGAATACCGGCGGCATCCATCTTGAGCCGCAGGGCCAGGAGCTTGGCCGGATCAGGATCGGCGGCCACAATCATAAGTTGCGGCGCCTGCTTCACGAGTTCCTCCGCCAGCCGCCCGCTCCCCACGCCCCACACCAGCGCCAACCCCTGCTTCAGATCGGCGCGGCTGAGCATCGTCTGGGCCGCCGTTGTCCAGGCATCCGCCACCGGGGTCAACGGCGTCACCTGATTCGTGTAGATCGTTGGTGTCCCTGCGGTGCCGCCGTAGCAATAGAGGCTTCCCTCCACGGTCGTGACAAACAGCTTCCCGTCACCCGCCAGGATGCTGACGGGTGTCCCGGCAAACCCCGCCAACGACGTCACGCTCGCGGCCGAATACGCTTTCCCACCGGCAGTGATGGTTATCGGGTCAGAAATAGAAACAGTGTCGCCCAGGTTGCACCAGTAAGAATAGGCTGAATCTTTCGCCCCGTACCCCCATCCCCCCTGGTTGCCCCACTCGCGGGGATCCACTTCACCGGTGAGCGGCGAGAATTTCCACAGATCAGCCATAGCTATGCCCTTTACAGATATTCTGCTGTGGTTACCCACGAAGGGGCTCGGCCCGTTGGTCTCCTGTTTCTCCCGGATGGCGGCGTAAGGGCTCTGGTCACTCGCGAACGCGAGCGGCCCGTTGGCTGAAAGCACCCCGACATAGGTTGACCACCGTCCGTCATTTCGCCACACCACCGCGCCCGTCACCGCATCCAGGCAATAACCGTAAAGACACATCGACGGCATCGCGCCGGCGATGAAATAGACCTTTCCCGCATACGCCACCGGCGAAGCCAGCACCGGCCACACCGACCCCAAACGGCCGAACCCCATAGCCTTTTTCGCATTCGGCGCGCCACGGAATTTCCAACGCTC
>JBIJDW010000002.1:0-37250 GCA_044343885.1 Kiritimatiellia bacterium | reverse complement strand
AGCCCGACATGCCCGAAGCTCACCTCCGGGATCTGGCGGACCGCATGACCCGCCACTTCGGCACTCATGTGCGCCTCACCGCCAGCCAGACCTACGCCAACGGCAAACGAGCCAAGGGCGGCATCGAGATCGACTTCTACGACAACGACGACCTCGACCGCCTCCTGTCTCTCCTCGGCATCACCGTGGACTGATTTTCAATCCGGCCGTTCAACGTGACCCTTTTCGGGTGTTAATTATTTCCCATGCAGACCCCTGACACAACCAAGCCAAAGGTTCGCTTAAGAAAGCAACCGCGCCCAGTGACGACTTCCGCGTCCTCTTTGGCATTGAAAGAGCCTTCTGCCGCTTATTTTGTTCGCAATACGGAAATCCCGGAATTCTTCGGCCAACCATTGAACAAAGGTGAAAGGCGTCCGCTTGATTCCTCGGTTGAAAGCCATTCTCCCCGCTTGTTTTATTTACACCAACAAGGTGAAATCTGGTTGGGTGATTCTTTCGAGTGGCTGCGCGGTTTGGAATCCAGTTCGGTTGACCTTGTGTTTGCTGATCCGCCCTACAACATCAAAAAGGCGGAGTGGGACACGTTTGAGTCACAACAGGAATATGTGGCATGGTCAATCCGTTGGATTGAGCAGGCGGCGCGGGTCTTGAAACCGGATGGGACTCTTTACATCTGCGGATTTTCGGAAATTCTCGCTGACTTGCGATTGCCAGCATCACGGTTTTTCAAGGGCTGCCGCTGGATCGTGTGGCATTACAAAAACAAGGCTAACTTGGGCGATGACTGGGGACGTTCGCATGAAAGCATTTTGCATTTTCGCAAGAGCCAAGATTTCACATTCAACGTGGATGATGTGCGGATTCCTTACGGCGAGCACACGCTGAAATATCCGGCGCATCCGCAAGCCGAGACAAGCCAATACGGCAAGGCTGCAAACAAAGATCACATCTGGCATCCGCATCCGCGCGGAGCAAAGCCAAAGGATGTGCTCGAAATACCGACGACTTGCAACGGAATGCACGAGAAAACACCGCACCCGACACAGAAACCAGAGGAATTATTGCGGAAGATCGTTTTGGCCTCATCCAGCCCCGGCGACGTGGTGATTGATCCCTTTCTTGGTTCTGGCACGACGGCGGTGGTGGCGGAGCAGTTGAAGCGGAAGTGGAAGGGCTGCGATTTTAGCATCGAATTCTGCGGGTATGCGGCAGATCGAATCGAGTTGGTTGAGGATTGGCCGATTGAAAAATGGCTGCGTTACGACGAACAAAACGTGGAAAGGCGAAAATCCATCCGAACTTGATGTTGTATTCTCGCGCAACAAAGCCATCATCGCATCCGAAACGAAGCATATCCACACAGCGGAAGTCGTCGGTTCAGTTAAGACAACCAGCAAAGACCGTATAGACAAAGTTTTTCTCGATAAATTTCTCTTGACGAAATTACTAGGCCGCGACATTCCGGTGATTGCCATTTTTCTCCACGACGTACAGAGAGCTAAACGCGGTGAAAGCATTTTTGGAATCAATTCGACGTTCAAAACCAATCATTTTCTTGGCTACACAGTTGCATTGAACAAACTGGACGGGGTCTATTACGTTGATCCGCGTCCGGATATGCTGACGAATGAGCGGTTGCGCGAACAGATTCGGGACTTTCAGAGTTTTCTGGTGCGTGAACTATGGACGCTTGCAAAAGAATGATCACCGACGCATCGAGTCCCGAACAAAGGCCGCACCAGCGCGACTTCGACAAGGGACCTTCCGTCCGCCCCTTTTACTGAATAATCACGATCATCCCTGTACAGGCATCCCTGATCCTGATGGCGGTTGCTCGCCGCCAACCAGACATAATGTCCGACAGCGACACGACAAAATGTCGCATCCAGCTGCCTAAATAGGCTATTATTATCTTTTTCCAGCGGATTTCAGACACGGCACAACCCTTGCTGGCTTCACGATACCCATGGCCCTGAGACGTTACATCGAAAGGATCAAACCTCACCGCCCCTCATTGGTGTTGCAGGCATCCGCTATTCTGGCGTTTGCCGCTTTGGCGGCCGGGTTGGGTCTATTTTGGCTCCACCGCTTTCAGGCACACGCGGCTCATGTCGATGCGACCCGCTCGGTGCTGGCGCAGGGGGAGCGGCTGATGGATCTGCTGGCCGACGCTGGCACCCTGGCGAACAGCACCAACATGACCACCAGCGAATGGCGCCTGTTCGGCGCGCATGTGGAGGGGCTTCGCGCGGCTCAAGCCGAGCTGGAATTCGTCTCAATCACCCATGACGGGGCGACCGTTTATCATCGACAGATTCCCGATCAGTCCCTCCACCCGCATGTGGCCGCCCCTTCCCGCACATCCGTCTCGACCCTCAACATCCTCACCGGCCCTGGCGCGATGACTCAGGTGATGGTCTTCACGCGATCCGTCTTGCTTCCCGACGGGAGCGAAGCGACTGTGGAGGTCGGACTTGACGCCGCGGTCGTCGACGCGACCGAATCGAGCGCCTCGCGTTCGATTCGCAAGCTCCTCCGTTTCTCGGCGGTCGCCGTCGCCGCAGCGTTTGGCTTCTGCCTCTTGCTGGTCGTCGCCGTCGTCCGTCACGATCTGGCGCGCCAGGCGCGGAGCCGACGCGAGGAGCATCTCGCATTTTCAGGCGTCCTGGCCAATGGCATCGTCCACGATTTCCGCAATCCGATGTCCTCGGTGAAACTCGATGCTCAGATGCTCGTCCGCGAGGTCGATCGCGAAGGCGGCCCCCGCCCCGAGCGTCTGGCCGAGCTGGCGGGCCGCATCGGCCGCACCGTGGAACGAATGGATCAGGTGTTCAAGGAGTTTCTCTATCTGGCCAAACCTGATCACGAGGCGTTTGAAACCGTCGCGCTGTCGGACTGCATCCGCGAATGTGTCGAGACCCTCGCGCCGCGCCTTGAGGCGGCGGGCGTGACGATTGATGCCCCGCCCAAGCCGCTGGGCGTTCGAGCCGCGCCGTTTGCGCTGCGTCGCGCCCTGCTCAACGTGCTCACCAACGCCGTGCAGTTCTCGCCTCGCGGCGGCACGGTCGAGGTGGCTTGCGCGGTCGAGCGTTCGTCGGTCCGAATCGACATCGCCGATCGCGGACCCGGCGTGCCGCCGCACGACCGCGAACGCATCTTCGATATGTTTGTCTCGTCCCGCCCGGAAGGGACGGGGCTCGGACTCTTCCTCGCTCGCACCGCGTTGCGCAAGTGCGGCGGCGACATCATCGCGCGGCCACGGGAGGGCGGCGGTTCGATCTTCAGGATCACCCTCCCGGCCGGCACGGAGACCACGTCATGAAGCCTGTTATTCTGATTGTTGAAGATGATCCCGACGGCGCGCGCTCCATGACCGACGCCGCTGAAGACGCCGGATTCGCGACTGTGCTCGCCGGGACTGCGGCGAAGGGCCTCGAATGCTTCCGCGAGCAGACGCCCGACCTCGTGCTCACCGATCTCGTTCTGCCCGATTTCGACGGCATCGAGCTGCTGACCCGGATCAAGCGGATCAACGCCGCCATCCCGGTGATGGTCATGACGGCCTACGGCTCAGTCGAGTCATCCGTCAAGGCGATGCGCGCCGGCGCCTATGACTACGTGATCAAGCCGCTCGATCTCGACGACATCCAGACCAAGCTCCGCCGGGCCGCCGAGACCAGCCGCCTGCGCCGCGAGGTCACCACGCTCACCGTCTCGGCCCGAGCCCGGTACACCGCCACGACGATGATCGCCGAGTCACCCGCCATGCGGGCGGTGATCCACCAGATCGAGGCGATTGCCGACACCACCGCGACGGTGCTGATCCAGGGCGAGTCCGGAACCGGAAAAGAGCTGGTTGCCCGGGCGCTGCACGCCGACAGCCGGCGCGCCGACGCCCCCTTTGTCGCGGTCAACTGCGGCGCCTTTGCCGAGTCGCTCCTCGAATCGGAGCTGTTTGGCCATGAGAAGGGAGCCTTCACCGGCGCCTTCGCCCGCCACGCAGGCGCCTTCGAACGGGCCGATGGCGGCACGCTCTTTCTCGATGAAATCGGCGACGCCCCGCCCTCGGTCCAGGTCAAGCTTCTCCGCGCCATCGAGGAGCGCGAAATCCACCGCGTCGGCGGGCGCGACCCCTTTGCCGTCAACGTCCGCCTCGTTTCCGCATCCAACAAGGACCTGGCCGAACGTGTCGCCGAAGGGGCGTTCCGCGAAGACCTGCTGTACCGCCTGAACGTTGTCACCCTCACCCTGCCGCCCCTCCGCCGCCGCCGGGAAGACATCCGTCCCCTCGCCGACCGCTTCATCGCCCGTGCTGCGGCCGATCATGGACATACCATCACCGGGATCGATCCCGCCTTTTACGCCCGGCTCGAAGCCTACGACTGGCCGGGCAATATCCGCCAACTGCGCAACGTCATCGAGTCGGCCGTTCTGCTAGCCTCCGGCCCAAACTTGAGCGCCAAGGCCCTCAATCTTCCCGGCGAGTCCGCTTCCCGTGTCGCCACCGGCTATCCCGAGAACCTCACACTCGCAGCCATTGAACGCCTTGTTCTCGAACAAACCCTCACCCGCTGCGATGGCAATCGCACCCTCACTGCGGAGAAACTCGGCATCTCCACCCGCACCATCCAGCGCAAGATCAAAGAACACAACCTTCCATTCTGAATCAACCTATGGCATACTTTCTGCTCTTTTCCGAACCCTGTTAATTTTTGTTTCCACGTTACAAGGAGAATCATGCTAACCGTCAAGAACCTGAAGAAGAGCTTCGGCCCGTTTCAGGCTGTCAAGGGGGTGAGCTTCACCGTCAACAAAGGTGAGGTGCTCGGCTTCCTCGGCCCCAACGGCGCCGGCAAGACCACCACGATGCGGATGATCACGGGCTTTCTTACGCCCGACGATGGCACAGCCGAGATCTGCGGTTGCGATATCCAGCAAGATCCCGTCGGGGCCAAGCGGTGCATCGGCTATCTGCCAGAGAACGCCCCGAGTTACCACGCGATGACCGTTGTCGACTTCCTCGACTTCGTCGCCTGCATCCGCGGCTACACCGGATCCGAACGCCGTGACCGCATCGATCGGGCGATTGTTCAGGCGCGTCTGGAGGGCGTGCGCAATCAAACGATTGAAACGCTTTCCAAGGGTTATCGTCAGCGCACCTGCTTCGCTCAGGCCATTCTGCATGATCCGCCCGTGCTGATCATGGACGAGCCGACCGATGGACTCGACCCGAATCAGAAGTATGTGGTCCGGGAGATGATCCGCACCATGTCGGCCGAGAAGGCGATCATTATCTCGACGCACATTCTCGAAGAAGTGGACGCCGTCTGCACCCGCGCGGTGATCATCGCCAGCGGCGCGATCGTCGCCAACGGCACTCCAGCCGAGTTGAAGGCGCAGAACCCGTCCGGTCGCCTGGACGAGGTGTTCCGCAAACTGACCCTGACTGAAGAGGAGAAGACCCGCCATGTCCGTTCGTAATATTCAAACGCTCTTCCGGCGCGAGTTCCGGGCTTATTTTCATTCACCGGTGGCGTGCGTTTTTCTGGTCGCATTCCTGATTCTGGTGAATTTTCTGACCTTCCGCGTCTCGTCCTTCTACGAGGATCGCCAGGCCTCACTGGAGCGTTTCTTCATGTGGCACCCGTGGGTCTACCTGCTGCTCGTCCCCGCATCGACGATGGGACTGTGGGCCGAGGAACGTCGCACCGGAACGTTGGAGTTGCTGCTGACATTCCCGGTGACGCTCACCGAGACGCTGATCGGCAAGTTTCTCGCCGCCTGGGCGTTCATGGCTATCGGATTGGCCTGCACCTTCCCGATTGTCCTTACGGTCGGCTGGCTCGGATCGCCCGATTTCGGAGCCATTGCCTGCGGCTATGTGGGATCGTTGCTGCTCGCCGGGGCCAGCGTCGCCATCGGTGCCTTCGCCTCGGCGCTCACCCGAAGCCAGGTCATCAGTTTTGTCGCGGCGCTCAGCGCCTGCCTCCTGTTGACGCTCGCGGGGTTTGAGCCGGTGACCGGACTGTTTGCCTCCTGGGCGCCGTGGCTGGCCAACGCCATCGCCGCGTGCAGCCTTCTCTATCACTTCAACGCCCTGTGCCGCGGCGTCCTCGACGTAGCCGACATCGCCTACTACCTGAGCGTGATCGTCTTCATGCTCGCCGCCGCGCATCTGGTCATTGACAACCGCAAGGCGTCGTAACCCCTGCATCAAACGTGTATTGGACAACTGCCATGAATACTTTCAAACGAATCTCTTCAGGCGTCGCGGGTCTCGCACTGCTGCTGGTCAGTCTGGGCGCCGCGTGCGTGATCATTACTAACCTGCGCATCCGCGCCGATCTCACGGAGGAGCGGCTCTTCACCCTCTCCCGCGGCTCACGCGACTTGGTCTCCAAACTCGCCCAGGACGTCACGCTGAAATTCTACTTCAGCACGTCCTCGCCCGATGTTCCCAACATGATCAAGATGTACGCGCGTCAGGTGCAGGACTTCCTGCGCGAATACGAATTGGCCGGGAAGGGACGGATCATCATCGAGACCTATGACCCCAAATCCGACTCAGACGAAGAGGAATGGGCACAGAAATTTGGCGTGGCCCCTCAAACGCTCTCGCACTACGCTCCGCCGTTCTATTTGGGTCTGGTTGCCGTCTGCGGCGACCGCGAGAATGCGATCCCGGCCTTCTCGCCCGCCACGGAGCGCACGCTGGAATACGATGTTTCCCGCCTCATCGCCCGTGTTGCATGGCCGGAGAAACCGGTTATTGGCGTCATGAGTCCGTTCCCTGTTCTCGGCGCCGGCAACGACCCCATGCAACGGATGATGGGCCGCAACCGTCCGACGGAACCGACTTGGGCCGTCTTCGGCGAACTGCAACGCGACTATACGCTCCGCGCGGTCACTCCCGACGCAGGCCGGATTGATGACGACATCACCACACTGGTGCTGGTTCATCCGAAGAACCTGTCGAATCAGGCCCTCTTCGCCATCGATCAGTTTGTCCTTCGCGGCGGACGCCTACTGGCCTGCCTCGACCCCTTCAGCATTCAGGATTTTCGAGCCGCCCAGTCACAGGGTATGATGATGGGCATGCAGGGACCCGGAGGCCCCGGCCCCTCCACGCTGGGCAAACTGCTGGACGCGTGGGGCGTCGGATTCGATCCCGGCAAAGTGCTGGCCGACATGCGCGCCATCACTCGGCTCGATGGCGGCAAGGGAAACATCGAAGAAAACCCCGTCGTGTTGTCGCTTTCCGAAAAGAACGTCGCCGCATCCGATGTTCTTACCGCCTCAATCAAGCAACTGATTCTCCCGTTTGCCGGCGTGTTCACCGACAAAGTTGCGCAGGGGATCACCTTTACGCCGTTGATCACGTCATCGGACAACGCCTGTCTGGTCGATGCGATGTCCGCCCAATATGGCACGGCCATGCTGCGCAACCAACTCAAGTCCGACGGCGTGAAGCATGCCGTGGCCGTCCGGCTTGCGGGCACGTTCAAAACGGCTTTTCCCGAAGGCGCGCCCGCCGATTCCCCCGATCCTGATGGCGCCAAGAAGCCCGCAGATCCGTCGCCAAAAGCCCCCTTGACTTCCGGAACGGGCGCCGTGGTGCTGATTGGCGATTCGGACTTCCTGACCGACAGTTGGAGCGTTCGCACCTCCACGATATTCGGATACCAGAATACCGAGGCGATCAATGATAATCTCGCCTTGCTGGCCAACACGGTCGAGCAACTCGCTGGGCGCAGCGAGCTGATCGCCATTCGCTCGCGCGGCAATTCCACGCGCCCCTTCACCGTGGTTGACGAGCTGGAATATCAGGCGCTCATGAAATGGAGCGAGACCGAGAAGGAGTTGCAGTTCAAGCTCGATGAGACGCGCGCCCGCCTGGCCGAGATGCAAAAACAGAAGCAAGGCAAACAACGCACGATCCTCACGGCCGATCAGGAGAAGGCCATTGCCGCATTTCAAGAGGAGGAACGCGTCACCAATCGCCAGATCAAAGATCTTCGCCGGACGCTCAGAGCCGACATTGAAAACCTGGGTGTTCGGGTGAAATCGATCAACATCGCACTCATACCCGCGCTGATTGTAGGGGCATCCTTCATACGGTTATTTCTCCGCCGCCGTCGCGGCTAGACGGTTTTAACGAAATTCAGGAGACACACACCCATCATGAAAAAACACAAATTGTTTGGTCTGGTCCTCGCAGCCGTCGTTCTGGGGCTTCTGGCCTCCTGGACGGGGCGATCGCGTCAACTGAGGAGCCCCGCGCAACTCGGAAAGCCCGTCCTGCCCGGTTTAACAATCAATGCCATCGGACGCATCGAGATTGCTCAGCAGAGCAGGACTGTCACGTTGGCGAATACCGATGACGGATGGGTCGTGTCGTCTCTCTACAATTACCCGGCCGACGTCGCCAAGATTCGCGAGAATCTGCTCGCCCTGCGCGATCTCAAGATCGGCGCCGTCCAACGGGGCGCGCGGATTGACAGCACCAACGCCACCCTCGTCGATCTCCAGGATGAACGCGGAAAACCGCTCGCTTCTATCCGTCTGGGAGAGGTCCGCACCAAGCCCAACGCGCAATATGGATGGGACATGCCCGATGGCCGGTCGGTTTCAGCCAATGCCAACGACACGGTCTTTCTCGTCAAAGATTCGTTGAGCGCCCTTGAACCCGATGGCAAGACATGGGTCAACACCGAAGTGCTGAACGTGCCGGGTGCCGACATCGCCAAGGTCGTGCTCTCCGGTCCGGACGGCGCCGTGACCCTGGATCGTGTGTCGGGTGCGCTCACGCTCACCGGGCTTGCAGCAGGCGAATCCTGTGACGATTCGAAAGTGTCCGGTGTCGAATCCGCTCTGGGCAATCTCCGGTTTGCCGATCTCGCCGACCCCGCGCTTACCGATGTGCAGACCGGCATGGCCACGGGCCACACCTTCACCGTGAGCACCACTGACGGCACGATCTATGCCGCCCGCATCGGTGCCGCCGCGCCGAATCGCAGCGACCGCTATCTCCGGCTCGCCGTGAGCGCGCAACCGGTCTCCACCAACGCCGCCGAACGCGCGTCGGTGACGCAACAGGCGGCCGAGCGTAACCAATCGGTTAGCCCCTGGCTCTTTTTGATCTCATCCTGGAACGCCGACAGCATGACTCGTTCCCGTGCCTCTTTTATCCAGGCGCCTACGCCGCCTGCACCCAAGGATCCCCCTTCTGAACCCGCTCCTGAAAAGCCCACCGCCGAATCCTAATGTGCGGGCGGGCCGCGTGCTCGCCCTCAATTGCTGCCACCCATCCAAACCCGAAAGGCCCACCATGGACATTCAAGCCACTACGAAGCTGATCGCCGATCAATCCGCCGCCGTCACGCGCATCCGTCAAGAGGTCGCCACCGTTATTGTCGGGCAGGAACGTCTTGTTGACCGCCTGCTCATCGCCCTGGTTACCGGAGGCCACATTCTTCTCGAAGGTGTGCCCGGCCTCGCCAAGACGCTCACCATACGCACCCTCGCCGATACGCTGGGACTCCAGTTCCAACGCATCTCCTTCACCCCTGACCTCCTCCCCGCCGATGTGATTGGCACGCTTATTTACAATCCCAAAGATGGGTCGTTTCTACCGCGTAAAGGGCCGGTTTTTACCAACCTGTTGCTGGCCGACGAGATTAACCGCGCGCCCGCCAAGGTGCAGTCGGCCCTGCTCGAGGCCATGCAGGAGCATCAGGTGACGATTGGCGACACCACCTATCCCCTGCCCGCTCCGTTCCTCGTCATGGCCACGCAGAATCCGATCGAGCATGAGGGCACCTATCCCCTGCCCGAGGCTCAGGTCGATCGCTTCATGCTGAAGGTGCTGCTCACGCATCCCTCGCGTGACGACGAACGCCGCATCATGAACCGATTCACCTCCGCGCAGTCCGTCGCGGCCAAACAGGTTGTCACCGCCCAGGATCTCGCGACGCTGCGCGCTGTCTTCGACCAGGTTTACTGCGACGAGAAGGTCGGCGAATACATTCTCGATATTGTCTTCGCGACCCGCGACCCCAAAGCGTTCAAGCTTGATTCGCTGGCCAACCAGATTCAGATGGGCGCTTCGCCGCGCGCCACCCTGTGCCTTAATCTGGCCGCCCGCGCCCACGCCATGCTCCACGGCCGCGCCTATGCCACGCCACTCGATGTCAAGGAGATCGCCCCCGATATTCTCCGCCATCGCATTCTCCTCACCTACGAGGCTGAGGCCGAGGAACAAACCTCCGACACCCTCATCGCCAAAATCCTCTCAACCCTCCCCGTGCCCTGATCCTCAGTTTCCAGTCTCCATTCTTAGCTATGCTCGACACCGCACAACTCATGGCCCAGGTCGCCGGCATCCGCATCCTCACGACGCGGCTGCTGGATGACCGGCTTTCGGGCGATTATCACTCGGTCTTTAAGGGCCGGGGGATCGAGTTTGACGAAGTGCGTCCGTATATTCCCGGCGACGATGTGCGGGCGATCGACTGGAACGTCACCGCCCGCACCGGCCACCCGCACATCAAACGGTTTTCGGAAGAGCGCGAATTGACGATTATGTTTCTCGTGGATGTCTCCGGTTCGCAGGTGTTCGGGTCCACCACCCGCACCAAGTCTGAGCTGACCGCCGAAATCACCAGCCTGCTCGCCATGACCGCCATCCGCAATCAGGACAAGATCGGGTGCATCCTCTTCAGCGACCGCATCGTCAAATCCATACCGCCGCGCAAAGGGCGGACCGCCGTGATGCGGCTCGTGCGCGAAGTGCTCGCCGCAGGAGAGACTCGCCACGGCACCGACATCGCTGGCGCCATCCGCTTTCTCAACAATGTCCAGAAGCGCCGCGCCGTGGTCTTCGTCGTCTCCGACTTTCAGGACACCGGCTACGACCGCGCCCTGCGTGCCCTAGCCCGCCATCATGACGTGATCGCCTGCCCCGTCTCCGATCCGCGCGAGTCGACGTTGCCCAATGTCGGTCTCGTCCAGATGCAGGATCCCGAAACGGGCGAACTGGTCATCGTGGATACCGCGTCGCGCGCCGTCCGGGATGCCTTCGCCGCCGAGGCGTCGACCGTGGATGCCGAGCTGCATCGCAACCTGCGACGCTGGGGCATCGACACGCTCGATGTGTCCACCGGACGGCCCTACATTGACGACGTTCGCGCCCTCTTCCAGCGTCGGCGCTCTCGCGCCAGGAGGTCGTCATGACTCGGCTCGGACGCAGACTCTGCATCGTCGCCGTCGCCGTTGCCTGCGCGCTTGCCGCGCCGAGCGTCCGCGCCGCCTTCACCGCCGATCTCTCCTGGGGCGACGTCTCGCTCACCCTTGCCGCCGAGTCCGATGCCGTCGATCCATCGCGCGATTTTATGCTGACGCTCGTCCTCACTGCGCCAGCTCACCTCACGGTCACCCTTCCCGATCTGCGCGGACGTTTCTCCGGGTTTTCCACCGCTGAGGATTTAGCCCGTGATCCGGTCGTCACACCGGACGGGGTCCGCCGGGAATTCCGCTGGCGACTCGTCCCTGAGCTTGAGCGCGAATACCGGCTTGCGCCGTTTGCGGTCACCGTCACCGACACACGCCGCGTGCCGTCGATTGTCACCTCCTTCGCCACTCGCGCGGTTTATTTTCCTGCCGCCCCGCGCGCTCCCAAGACCGACGGCGATCTCGAACTCGACGCCAAACCGGTTTACGTCGCCCCCTCCGCCCGCACCGTCACCGGCTGGGTATTCATCGGCATTGCCGCAGCCGCCCTGCTTGCGGCTGCGCTGTGGGGTCTCACTCATATCAAACGCCGCGTTCGTGAGGCGCGCCTGTCCCCCGGCGAGCGGGCACTCGCCGAGTTGGAGCGGCTCCTTCGCCGCCGGCTCGTTGAAAAGGGGCTTTACAAGGATTTCTATATTGAACTGACCGGCGTTGTCCGGCGTTATATCGAGCGGACGCACGGCATCCACGCCCCCGCACAAACCACCGAGGAGTTTCTCACAGCCGCCGTGTCGCATCCGGCTTTTGCTGCCGCGACACTCGGACAGCTCCGGGATTTTCTGGAATCATCCGACCTGATTAAATTCGCCGGTCAGACGGCCACGCCGGCCCTGGCCGATGCGGCCGTCGCCGCTGCGCGATCATTTGTGATGGCACCATGCGCTTTGCCTACCCCATAGCCTTTCTATTATTCATACCCTGGCTCCTCGCTTTCTGGCGTCTCTACCGCCGCAGCGAGCGGGCGGGGATACTTTTTGCGCCGATCCGGCGGCTGCCGATCCGGACGGCGGGCTGGCGCGTATGGGCATCGCGCATCCTGCCAGCCCTGTTTCTCGCCGGGATCGCGTGTCTCATCATCGCCGCCGCGCGTCCCCAGACGTTTATCGCTCGCGAACGCCGCACGGTCGACGCGATCGCCATTGCCATGACCGTGGACATATCCGGCTCGATGGAAGCGCTCGATCTTTCGCCACGCTCGGCCCTTGGTGCCGTCACCGAGAAAACGCGTCTCGATGTCGTGAAGGAGACCTTTGCCGAATTCATCCGCCAGCGTCCCGACGACCTGCTCGCCCTCATCACCTTCGGCGGCTACGCCTCAACCCGAAGTCCGCTCACCGCCGACCATCGCGCGCTGCTGCACGTCTTGAACGGGGTCAAAGTTCCAACCGCTGACATGGACGACCAGGGCCGCCCGGTTTCTCAGGAAGAACTGCTCACCGCCATCGGCGACGGACTGGCCACGGCCTGTGCCCGTCTCACCGACTCCGAGCCTAAAACCCGAATTGTTGTCTTGTTGAGCGACGGCGAATCCAACACGGGTATCATCACTCCTGAACAAGCTGCCGAAGCGGCCAAAAAACTCGGCATCCGTGTCTACACCATCGGCGTGGGCAGCACCGGTCGTGCCCCGTTCCGCACGCGTGACGTTTTCGGGCGCTCGGTGATCGGCTGGGGCGATGTGAGCCTCGACGAGACCCAGCTCCGCGCCATCGCCAGCGCCACGGGCGCCCGCTATTTCAACGTGCGTGATCCCGGTGGCCTCAAGACAGCCCTCGACGAGATCGGCCGTTTGGAGACCACCCGCGTCGACCGCCAGATTCTGATGCGGTATCACGAATGGTTTGTGTGGCCTCTCCTCGCTGGCGCGATGCTCATCTGTGCCGCGCTCACCCTCGGCATGCTCACCCTCCGGAGGCTGTTATGATCCGCTTCGTTCAGCCTTATCTTTTGCTGCTCCTGTCACTGATCCCCGTGGTGGGACTCGCCTGGTGGTGGGCCGCCGCCCGTGCCGAGGCGCGTCTAGCCGATCTCGTTGCGCCTGCGCTTCAGTCGCGCCTCCTGCCGCCGCGCTCACGGGCTCGCACCCTGGCACAGATCATCCTCGCGCTCGCCGCCCTGATCCTGCTCACCGTCGCTGCCGCCCGTCCCCAGTGGGGCCGTCGCAACGAAACGGTCTTTAGCCGCGGCAGCAACCTGCTCATCGCCCTCGATGTTTCTCGCTCCATGCTCGCTAGCGACGTCCACCCCAACCGCCTCGAGCGCGCCAAGGTCGACATCCTCGACCTGATTGCCGATCTCAAGGGCGACAACGCAGGGCTACTCGCCTTTCGCCGCAGAGGCATTTTGCTCTGTCCGCTCACCACCGACTACTCCTTTCTGCGACAGGCGATCGACGGCATCTCGCCCGAATCAGCCCCACGGGGTGAGACCGACCTCGCCGATGCGATCAGGAAGTCGCTGGAGGCCCTGGAAGGAATGACTGACGACCACAACGCGATTCTCCTGATTTCCGATGGTGAGGAACTCACGGGTGATGCCGCAGCCGCCGCCCGCGAAGCCGGAAAGCGCCACATCCCGATCTTCACGGTCGGCATCGGCGACCCTGCCGGCGCCAGCATCCCCGGCGATTCCGGCGCCGACTCCCTCCGCTTTCAGGGCCAGGTGGTGAAGACCCGCCTCATGGACACAACCCTCGCTACGATCGCCCGCGAATCGGGCGGATCCTACATTCCGCTCGCTACCGCCGGAACCGCCCACACCACCCTGGGCGCGATCTATCGCCGCCACCTCCGCAATATCTCCGCCAAGGAGAACCGGGAGACTCTGGAGAATCAATACGTCGAGCGCTATCTCTTCTTCCTGCTGCCCGCCATCCTCACGCTGGTCGCCGTCGCCTGCCTGTCGCGCGGCCGCCTCGCTGGTGCCCGCATCCGCACCGCCGCGTCACTTCCCCTCGCCCGTGCGCTGGCGCTGCTCACGGTGCTCACCCTCGCAGGCGCCGCACACGCAGGCGAACCCGCCACAGCACCGACCAATGGCGCAAGCCTCATTGAGCCGGTCAAGCTGCCCGGCGGCCGCGACACGGCCCGCCGCGCCCAGAGTCTTTATCGCAGAGGGCGCTACGAAGAGGCGGCATCCACCTTCACCGCCGCCGCGCGCAGCGCCGACACAGAAACCTCCGCCACCTGGCTCTACAACGCCGCGCTCGCGTGGATCAAGGCGGGCAAACCGAACGAAGCGGCCGCGCTTCTGCGTCCTCTCACCCAATCGCGAACCATCGGTCCGCGTGCGGCCGAACTCCTTGGGTCCGCCGCCCTCGACCAGTCACGCGCCATCAAGGAGGGGGAAGGCACCGACGTGCGGGTCGCCCACCTCGAGACCGCCGCATCCGCCCTTCAGACCGCCTTGCGCGAAACGCCCGAAGACCCCCGCCGAATTCGCAACCTTTCCCGTGTCGCCCCCGTCCTTCCTGATGCCCGCGAGAACGCGCACATCGAATCCGTGCTGAAAGCCAACCCCAATCCGCAGCCGGATGCCCTGCTAGAAACCCTCTTCCGCGAACAGCGGGCGCTGCTTGACGAAATCCCAGCCGTTTTTACCAACGAGGCCCCGCGTCTGATCGTCGCCGCCGAGGCGCTCGCGGCCCGTCAACAGAAGGCCGGGGACCTCCTCATACCGCTCAAGCGCGTGCTCCTCGAATCGGGCGCGATTACCAACGACCAGCAACGCGCCACCCTGTCCACAATGTTCGAAACTGCCCGCGACGCCCTGCGCGACTCCACACGCAAACTGCGCGACATGGATCCGTCCGCGCTGCAGGATGTGTCCAAGATCGAGCCTTTTTCCTACACCCTCTGGAAGCAGCTCGCTGCCCCGCCGTCGCTGGTCGGCGAGGCGATCACGACGCAATCCAACGCACTCAACTCGGCCGCGCAGCGGCTGCTCCGTCCGCCGCAACCCGAGTCGCTGGCCCTCACCCGCCACTTTCGCGAGCGCTTTCCCGAATGGGCCGATCAGGTTCAGCAGCAAGCCCAGACCGACACCAATGCGCCGACCCTCACGCCCGAGACTCGCGCCGAAATCGAGCGGCTCGCCGAAGAGACCGAACGGCTGCAGACCGAGGCCCTGCGCTCGCAGACGCCGCGTCCCAACCAGCAGCAGGCGATCGAGAAACTCATGCGCATCCTCGAATTGCTCCCGAAAAATCAACAGTCGGGATCTTCCGGACAACCGCCGCCCCAGCCGCCGCCGAATACGGAACCCAAGCCGTCGGATCCAAAAGATCCGCCGCCACCGCCCGAGAACAAAGACGAGAAGAAAGAGCAAAAAAGCCCCAAGCCTGAGGATCAGAAACCGCCGCCGCCCCAAGATGTCCAGGAAATGATCCGCCGCGCTCTGGAACGGGAAAAGGAGCAGGACGAGCGCAAGCGCGAGCAGATGCGCAACCTCCCCATGTCGCCTTCTGAACGGGACTGGTGAAGCGTATGAGAGCGATATCAGCACATCTTTTTTCGATAATGTCGATAATGTCGATAATATCGATCATGCTGTCCTCAACCGCCTTCGCCCAGCCGGTATCCGTCACGGTCAGCTCCGACCGTGACCGCATCTTGGTGGATGATCCCTTCCGCATCACGTTCGCCATCGCCATCGCGCCGATTCAGCCACCCTATCACGACATCGAGCCGATCCATATCAATCGTCCGCCACGCATCGACGCTGACTTTCTAAACATCGCGGACATCAAGGGGTTGCAGCAATCCGACATCCAGCCTGTTCTTGAATCGCGCGCAAAGGCCGCGTCCGGACGACAGCCGTCTTTCCTGATCAACCACTATGTCGACAATTTTTTTGGGAATCCCATTCGTTTCCGCCTGGATCCTGTTCGTGAAATCCGCGGCGGAACGAACTTCTGGGTCTACGCCCTGACCCTCAATTACACGCCACTGGCCGAGGGCGACTACACCTTCGGCCCGATGACCTTCACCGGCACGGTGATCACCGGGGTCACTCCGGATCAAAAAGCCCGATTCGAGGAGATAGTCGCCGTCGCCCCGGCGGTCACCGTCCGTGTCACACCCCCGCCAGAGACTGGGCGCCCCGCGTGGTTCATCGGCGCCGTCGGCAGCAACCTGACGGCCCATGCCGGATTCGACACTGGGGTCTGCAAAGTCGGCGATCCGCTCACCCTCACGCTCGACCTCACCGGCGCCGTCAGCCTCTCCAATCTCCGTCCGCCGCTGCTCGCGATGCAGGAGGAGTTGACCCGCGATTTCCGAATCTACGACGACAACGTCACCACAACCACGATTGAATCGGGAAAACGTTTCACTTGGCGCGTCCGCCCCATCCATTCCGGAACGCTGGAGTTTCCGCCGATCCGCGTCGCCTGCTACAACAAGGCATTGAAAACCTATCAGACCGTCTTGACGCAGCCCATTCCCGTTCAGGCGCGGGCCACCACGCAGGTGGTCAGCGATGCGTCAGACACGCCGGGTTCGGTGAGCCTCTTTCTCCGTTCAGACAACGCTCCCATGCCTGCGGCCGCCACCCTCGCGGACGTCCCCTCGCCGCTCCTGCCTCCGGCCCGTCTGCTGTTCCCTCTTTTTCTGTCAGGCCCCGCCGTTCTGCTGCTCGCCGTCACGGGCCGGTCCCTCTGGCGGCGGCGCGGCGCGCTGCGTCTGGCGCGCCGTCGTCACCGTGCCGCCTCCCGCGCCAGACGCCGCCTCGCCAACGCTACGGCGCCCGACGTCGCAGCCGCCGCGCTCCGCGACTATCTCACGGACCGTCTCGCAGCCACCGGTCATTCGCTGACCCCCCCTGAGGCCTCCCGGTTGCTCATCGACCATGGCGTCCCGGCCCGCCAAGCCGATGCCTTTCGCGCCCTTCTCGAACGTCTCGACGAGGCGATCTACCGTCCTGGCGCCGACGGCGGGGCTGCGGCTGAGGAGGCGTCCACCCTCCTCGCCGCCATCGAGGCTGCGCTTGCCGTCCGTCAGCGGCGGGCGGGCGACAACCTCTCGATACTGTCGATAGTAGCGATAATCTCGATAATCTCGATATCCTCCCCCGTCCGCGCCTTCGAGACCTCCAGCGCGTTCGGCTGGGAACGGGCCAACGCCCGCTTTGCCACCGCACGTTTACCTGCTGATTTTCTTGAAGCGGCCCAGAGTTACAACCGCCTGGTCCTGGATGGCGAGACCCGTGGCGCGCTGTTCTACAATCTCGGCACGGCGCTGCTGCTGGCCGGGGACGCCCCCAACGCCATTGCGGCGCTGGATCGCGCTGATCGCCGTCTCGGCGCGACCCCCGCCACCCGCGCCAACCTCCGCCTCGCGTATGGCCAGTTGGATCCGCCGCCGGCCACCGGTGACGCGCCGCAGGCGCTCCCGCTCTCGCTCGCGCCCCCCGCCTTGCTGCCCTGGACTCATACGGCATTCTTCTGGCACTATGAATTCCCCTGCCGCCACCGGGCCGCCGCGGCTGCGGTGGGTTGGACGATTCTTTTCGCCGGCCTTCTCATTCGGCTGTTTCGTCCCGTCGCCGCCCGTCCTCTCGTGTGGGCGGGGCTGATGCTCTTCGCCATTTTTGGCACCAGCGCCGCCATCACCCTGCTTCAGGAATACCGGGATAGCCGTTCCTGGCCAACGCGCGTCTTCACCAGCGACGGCGGGGAGGTCGCGTCATGAAATCCGTCTTCCGTCTCCTTCAGGCGCTCAGTCTTTTGCTCTTCATTCCCGCCATCGTTCTGGGCCAGATCCAGCAGGCCACGCTGCGCTTTGAGCCGCCGACGCCCTTTGTCGGACAGCCTTTCACCCTGACACTGGACGTCACGGTCAACCCCGGCATCGAACTTGAAAATCCGATCATCGAGGGATTGCCGGACCCTTCGCTTGCCCGTTTTATCAACTTCGTGACCGCCGGACGTCAGACCCTCCGGCCAGAAGGGGGCCGCGCAACCGATGTCTTGCGTTACACCGCGGAAGGCCGGGCCACCCGTCCCTTTGTAACGACCGTCTCACCCCTCCTGCGCGGACAGGTCATTGAGCGGGTCTCGCTTGGCGTTTTCTCTCAGATGCGTTCCTTTCCGGTCACCTGCCGAATCTCTTCGGCCAGACTCAGCGTCCGCGACCTTCCCCGTCAGAACCGCCCGGCCGACTTTTCAGGCGCGATCGGGCGCTTCACGCTCTCCGGTGAAGCCTCACCTGTGACCGTCGCGCCTGGCGATCTCGTAACGCTCTCATACACGCTCACAGGAAGCGGCTGGCTGGCCGACGCCGCACTTGTGCCTCCCGATCCTGGAGTCCATTTCAAGACCTATCCCGCGCAAGAGACCGCGCGTGTGGACAGTCCGCCGCGCCTTTCGATCCGCCAGGTTGTGATTCCACTCTCCACCAATGCCGCCGTCGTAGCCACGCCCCGCGTGGTCTATTTCGATCCCGATGCCGTCGCCTATCGCACAACGACGATCGAACCTTTTCGCCTCACCTTTGCCCAGGCCGCGACGACCGAACCGGCCATCCGCCGGATCGACGCCACGCCCGCCGTGCGGCCCGCCGATGCGGATCTGGCTCGGACTCCAGAGCTTGCACTGGCCGAGACCGTCGCCAAGATCCGCCAATTGATCCCCCTGGCAGCCGCGCTCATACTCGCGGCGGCTGTCACCGCCCTGCTCTTTCGCATTCGCCGCATCCCCGCCGTAATCGTTGGCATCCTCATCCTCGCGCTTGGCGTCGCCGCATCGCGCCGCGTCAGCCAGGCCGCCGAGGCACGGGTGCTGGAGGTGGGCGTGTCGGTCACCGCCCGCCTCGCGCCCTCTGATCGTGCACTTCCCCTCTTCGACCTTTATCCCGGAGCCTTCGTCATCCCGCTTGAACACACCCCCGGATGGGTGCGTGTGCGCTCCGCCAACCGCGAAGCCTGGATACCCGTGACGAGCGTGACGAAATAGCCTTCGGTCCTTCCCCTTCCCTTGATGTCTTTTTCTAACTCGGTTGCTGACAAGCAGCAATTCTAATTATGGCACATCTGTACAGTCGAAATCGAAATCGCTATCGCTATCGGGGTCGAATTCCTTGCTTTCTCGTCGATTTCGGTCCCGATCCCGATTTGGATCCCGATAGCGGCTGTCATAATTAGAATTGCTGGCTGACAAGCCACTGGGTTTGTCCTATACTTACGACACATGCCAACGGAAACTCATTCTCAAATCGCCTCCTTCATCTGGAGCATCTGCAATCTCCTGCGCGGCCCCTACAAGCGCAACGAATACCGCAAGGTCATCCTCCCCCTCACCGTTCTGCGCCGTTTCGACTGCGTCCTCGCCCCCACCAAGGCCTCCGTTCTGAAAGAGCACGCTGCCATCAAGGCCAAGCCTGAGAACATCATCCGCCACAAGCTTTGCTCGATCACCGGCCATCCGTTCTACAACCTCTCAAAGTTCGACATCCCGCGCCTGCTCGACGACCCCAACCAGCTCGCGCCGAACCTCAACAGCTACATCAACGGCTTCTCTCCCAATGTTCGCGCCATCATGGAGCGGTTCGACTTCGGCACGCAGATCGCCAAAATGGCCGAGAAAGACCTGCTCTATCTGGTCATCAAGAAGTTCGCCGCAGTCGACCTCGCGCCCGGCCGCGTGGACAACGTCCAGATGGGCTACGTCTTCGAAGAACTCATTCGGATCGGTGCGGAACAATCCAACGAGGAAGCCGGGGAGCACTTCACTCCACGCGAGGTGATCAAACTCATGGTCAACCTCCTCCTCGCTCCTGAGAAAGACCTCGCCCGCAGCCACGTCGTCAAAACCATTTACGACCCCGCCTGCGGCACGGGCGGCATGTTGTCCGTCGCCGAACAGTATATCCGCAAGCTCAATGCCGACGCCCAGCCCAAGCTCTTCGGCCAGGACTGGAACGACGAGGCTTGGGCCGTCTGCAAATCCGACATGCTCATCAAGGGCGAGGACGCGGACAACATTATCAGAGACGACACCTTCACCAAGGACGGCTTCGACCGCACCGCTGACGGCAAGAAATGCACCTTCGACTACATGCTCGCCAATCCGCCCTTCGGCGTGGAGTGGAAACAGCAACAACGCTACATCGAGAGCGAGCGCGACACCCTCGGCTTTAGTGGACGCTTCGGCGCGGGCACGCCCCGCGTGAATGACGGCGCGCTCCTCTTCCTCCAGCACATGCTCTCGAAGATGCGTGCCCCGCAGGACGGCGGCAGCCGCCTCGCCATCGTCTTCAACGGCTCGCCCCTCTTCACCGGAGACGCCGGCGGCGGCGAGAGCAGCATTCGCCAGTGGATCATTGAGAATGACTGGCTGGAGGCCATCGTCGCCCTACCCGAGCAGCTCTTCTACAATACCGGTATTTCCACCTACCTCTGGGTGCTCACCAACCGAAAGGAAAAGGCCCGTAAAGCCAAGGTGCAACTCATCGACGCCCGCCCGTTCTGGGTGCAGATGGAGAAAAGCCTCGGCAACAAGCGCCGCCGTATCGGCGACCCCTCCGACAAGGAGAAAGACCCCGACCATATCGGCGAACTCACTAAAATATTCGGCGAATTCCGCGACGGTCAGACTCGCACCTTCACCGAAGAAGACCCCGTCACCCACCAGCCCGTTGAGCGCCAGCGCGTCGTCAGCAAGATTTTCCACAACGAAGACTTCGGCTACCACAAGATCACCGTCGAGCGCCCGCTGCGGTTGAACTTCCAGGCCAGCGCCGAACGCCTCGCCCGGCTCGACGATGAGAGCGGCTTCAAAAACCTAGCCATCAGCGCGAAGAAAGACATCGCCGCCCGCCAACATGAAATAGAGGCTGGCCGGCAGCGTCAGGAGCAAATCAAGGCGTTCCTGCAAAGTGGCATGGGCGTCCCGCCCATGTCTGCTGCCAAGCTGTATCGTGACCGCAAGGCCTTTCTCGCCAGCCTCAAGGCCGCCAGCAAGAAGAGCGACGTGCGCCTCAGCGCCCCGGAACTCAAGGCCGTGCTCGCCGCCCTCGGCGAGCGCGACGAGACCGCCGAAATCTGCCGCGACCGCGAAGGCCAGCCCGAACCGGACGCCGACCTGCGCGACACGGAGACCGTGCCGCTTAAGGAAAGCATCGATGCCTACTTCAAACGCGAAGTGCTGCCCCATGTGCCCGACGCATGGATCGACACCGCCAAGACCAAGGTCGGCTACGAAATCCCGCTCAACCGTCACTTCTACCGCTACGAGCCGCCGCGCCCGCTGGAGGTCATCGAGACCGACATCAAGCGCCTCGAAGGCGAGATCATGAAAATGCTCAAAGAGGTCACGGCGTGATTCCACCGCCCAGTTATCTTTTTTTTCCGGTTGACGGCTCAGCCTCAATCGAGCATACTGGTTTTAACAATACCCGCCAAGCATCAGGTTGGGGTGACAAAATCCCGGCACTGCTCAAATCGGCGGGTTACTTTTTTTAATGAGCGTGCAGCATGAGCCCTACTCAAACAGAAGAGTTCGAATTTCGCATCGTGTGGCCTGAACCGGAAGTTCATTCCGTGCCAGCCTCTGTTCTAGCGGGCATACTTGCGAGCGCCCAGAACGTTATCCATCTACTGGCATTGAAGGTTGAAGGGCATGAAGTTCGTGAACGGGCGCGAATCCCCTCCGATATCGAGCAGAAATACGCGCTTCATTGTCAGTTGCCTAAATCTGGAAGTTACTCTTTGCCCGCTACGCTTGGTGAGCTAGAAAACGGACAGTTGATGATGGACGAACGGATCGTCGAGACCGCGTCATTATTTCGAAGATGCAGTGGCATGCTGGCCCGACGAGACCGTGACACGTTCCGTCAATTGCTACCTGACCGGCAACTGCGCAGCCGCGTGGCGGAGGCGTTTCGGGGCATGGTTCCCAAGCCCGGCGATGACTGGAAACTGCAAACCCGTCACCAATCGGATGTGGTCGGCGAGTTTGACCAGACCACTTCACCTTTTCTAAGCGAAATCCGTCAGCATTGTTCACCTGAGCCGACAGCCTTGACCATGACGGTAACGGGACGGTTAAACGAGATCAATTTTGTCCG
Source organism: Kiritimatiellia bacterium (assembly GCA_044343885.1). Classification (GTDB taxonomy): domain Bacteria; phylum Verrucomicrobiota; class Kiritimatiellia; order RFP12; family JAAYNR01; genus VGWG01. The sequence goes on along the minus strand of JBIJDW010000002.1, from coordinate 14,895 downwards.
ACACCAACTCAGTATTATTCACCCCGTCACGAACAAGATTCTCGAATGCTCGTATGCGGATGAGTGCATAGAGCAAATGCTTTACGAGAACCGACGCGATATGATCCAAGTCACAGGGTCGGTCATTTTAGACGATAACGGCCTTCCCAAGGAAATCGCAGACGTTCAGGAAATCAGGGATGTGGATCTCTCTCCATTTGTCACGCATGAGTTTTCATCCGCTGGGCGGATATTGAAGTTCGTATCTCCGTTGTCCCTTGCCCCCGTCCTAGACGAAACCAACCAATATCTTTGCCTTCAGAATGACCGGCTTGGCATCGATGTGTTTGCAGCCACGCGGGAACGCCTCCTAATGGAACTGCAGGAGCAAATCGCCGTTCTTTGGGAAGAATTTGCAATGGCCGCAGATGAGACGTTGTCACCTGCCGCTCTCGACATCAAACAAAACCTTCGTGCGGCCATACAGGAAGGGTGTTGATATGTCGCGTGCCCGTAAAGACGTCGAATCCGGATTGTTGGCCAAGGGGTTTCAAAAACGCGATGGCGACCACACCTATTTCATTTATCACGACACCGATGGAAAGAAATCGACCGCCAAGACAAAAACCAGCCACTCCGGCAAGGATTTGGATGACAGCCTGCTGGCCCTGATGTCTAAGCAAGCGAAGCTGACCAAAAAGCAATTCTTGGATTTGGTGGACTGTCCACTGTCACGAGCGGAGTATGAAACACTATTGCGTCAGAACGGCGGCCTCTGAACCCGCCCACGCGCCAAGCGAACTTCAACGGTTCCGTGACTGTCTTAAACGCTTCCGGCATTCCACATGCCGCCCGACGCAAGGAACCATGCAGCCATGAAAATCCCGGCCTACCCGCGCACCAAACCCAGCGGCGTCGAATGGCTCGGCGACGTGCCGGAGCATTGGGAGGTAAAACGGCTGAAAACGTCTGCGACCTGTTGGGTGAGCAACGTGGACAAAGTTCCTGCCGAGGATGAACTGCCGGTGCGGCTCTGCAACTACACCGACGTTTACTACCACGACCACATCACGCCTGACATGGGGTTGATGGAAACGACTGCCACTGCGGATGAAATCCGACGATTCGGCCTGCGAGTAGGCGATGTCGTCATAACCAAAGACTCCGAAGAATGGAGCGACATTGCCGTTCCCTCGATGGTGAAAAAGACCGCGCCCGACTTGGTGTGTGGTTACCATCTCGCCATCATTCGCTCCCGACCGAAAGCGCTCATCGGCGATTACTTGCTCCGGGCGTTTCAGTCATGCGCCGTCAATCAGCAGTTCCAAGTCGCTGCCAGTGGCGTCACGCGCTACGGCCTGCCAAAAGCCTCCATCGGTGATGCGTGGATTCCACTACCAGACCCAGCCGAGCAACGCGCCATCGCGGCGTTTCTGGACCGGGAGACGGGGCGGGTGGATCGGTTGGTGGCGAAGAAGCGCGAGTTGATCGAGCGGTTGAAGGAGAAGCGCACCGCGCTGATTTCGCGAACCGTGACTCGGGGCCTGCCCGCCGAAGCTGCCGCGAAGGCGGGGCTCCCCGCCAACCCACCCCTCAAACCCTCCGGCATCGACTGGCTCGGCGACATCCCGAAGCATTGGGAGGTTAAAGCCATCAAGTGGGAGTCACCCGTGAAGCGTGGTGCATCTCCTCGGCCAATCGACGATGAGAAGTTCTTCGATGACGAAGGCAAGTATGCTTGGGTCAGAATCGCAGATGTGACGGCTGCGGGGCCGTTCTTGGAGAAAACGGAACAGCGAATGTCGCCTCTCGGAAGCTCCTTGAGCGTGAAACTCAAGCCCGGTGCGCTTTTTCTAAGCATCGCAGGCACCGTCGGCAAACCATGCATCACTACAATCAAGTGCTGCATCCACGACGGGTTCGTCTATTTTCCAAGCTGGAAGGAAGACACGAAGTTTTTGTTTTACATCTTCGCCAGCGGCGAACCCTACAAGGGGCTTGGCAAGATGGGAACTCAACTAAACCTGAACACCGATACCGTCGGCTCGATCAAAATCGGTCTTCCACCCCTCCCCGAACAAGCCGCTATCGCCGCGTATCTGGACAAGGAGACGGCGAAGCTGGACGCGCTGGTGGGAAAGGTAGAGGAGGCGGTGGAGCGGTTGCAGGAATACCGCACCGCCCTCATCACCGCCGCCGTCACCGGCAAAATTGACGTGTACGGTGGATCGTCTTGCGATACACTGGCACACTTGATGTAAAGGAGCCTTTAATGAGACTTGATAACCTACACATTGCGAACTTCAAGAAGTTCGCGGCTCAGGATATTGACCTGCACCCGCAATTCACTTTGTTGGTCGGCGAGAATGGCGCGGGCAAAACGACGGTGCTCGATGCGCTGGCGGTGGCCGCGGGTGTCTGGCTATTGGATCCGCCCGACTCGATCCTGATTAATAGCGGACGCAAAATTTTCCCTGCCGATATTCGGCTTGAGCCGCTAACCAAGGGCGACCGGATCCAGTTTCAGGAACGGCGTCCCGTGATCGTCCAGGCGACCGGGCGCATTGCCGAGAGGGATCAGGTTGTCTGGACGCGACAGATTCGCGCGGATCAGAGAAACACGACCAACGCTGATGCCGAGGATGCTCGGCAGATCATCAAAGGGGTATATGCAAAGGACAGTGCCGGTGAAAATGTGCTCTGCCCCGTGCTAGCCTATTACGGAGCCGGGCGGGCATGGCTGCCCTCCAACGAGCGGGTGCCCAAGTCAAAGGCTAATAGTCCAGCCATGCGCTGGGCGGCATTCTACGATTGCTTCAACGAACGCATTCGTTTTACCGAGCTGCACAAATGGTTCAGCCGTGAAACGACCGAGCGCGGGAACCGGGGCGGAAAGTGGCGTCCGGGATTCGAGGTCGTGCGGCGGGCCGTGCTCCGCTGCGTGCCGGATGCGGATGACGTGTGGTTCGACACAGACCGTGACCAAATTGTCCTGTCAATCTGCGGCAACGCACAGCCGTTTGACAATCTGAGCGCCGGGCAGAGGATGATGCTGGCACTGATCGCGGACCTGGCCATCAAGGCAGTGACACAGAATGCCTATCTGCTGCCGCCGGATGAGTTGGGCGCGGAGGATGATCCAGTGCCGCGAGTGCTGAAACTGACGCCGGGCTTGGTGCTGATCGATGAGGTGGATGTGCATCTCCATCCGATCTGGCAACGCCGGATCGCAACGGATTTGAAGGGCACATTCCCAGCCATTCAGTTTGTTTGCACCTCGCACTCGCCTCAGTTGATCGGCGAACTCCAGCCGGATGAAATCCGTATGATGCACAACAATGTGTTCTCTCAACCCGCGTTGTCGTTCGGCATGGACTCTAACTGGGTGGTGGAAGTGCTGATGGGTGGAAGTAAGTGCAATGCGCAGGTTAAGGCTCGGTTGGCTAAAATATTTCAACTGATTAACGATCGCAACCTTGCGGAGGCCGAATGTGAGACACACCTGTTGCGCGGAGAAATCGGGAATAGCGATGAACTTCAGCGGGCGGTGTCCATGGTTGAACGAATCAAGGTGCTCGGCAAATGAGATGGACTGCAAAATCAGAGCCGCCGCCTTCCATACGCGATTACATGGCGGCACAGGCAGACGTTGGCCATGGTTTCGACTACAAGACCTTCGCCTCCACAGCCAGTCCGCATGGCGGCAGCCGTGGGAGGCAACTCTGCAATGAACTGACAGCGGAACAATGCGGTCTTTGTGCCTACACGGGGGCTGGTATTGATTCACGTCTTGGCACGCTGAGTGACCCGCAGGCCAAGCTGAAGTTCTCCGCCCACAATGAGCACTTGAAACCGCAGTCTGTGTGCAGACAAGAGATGGAAGCGGCAGGGAAGATATACAGTGTGGATGTGGGCGAAGACTTGGATCACCGGAACATCGTGGCGGCTTTGCTCGTCAGCGGGGCCGGGAAAAGGGTCACGAAAAACTCCCTGTTTGGCGCGGCGTACCGTGGAAATGACGCTGTGCCAATCCTCCCCACGGACAAGAATTGCGAGAATCGCTTCGCTTTTGATCTCAGCGGGGGCATCAGTCCTGCCACTGCTAGCGATCAAGCCGCTGTTGATACAGTCGCCGTTCTAAACCTCGGACATGAGGTCTTGACAGGGTGGCGGGCACAGGCCATCACCGCGTTCATAGAAGGTATTGAGAACCGGGCCGACGCCGAGCGGATCGTGGCAAGGACATCGACGGCCGAGAACGGCTGGCTTCCTGAATACTGCTTCGCGATTCGGCAGGTTGTCCAGCAATTGTTAGGTACCGTGCCATGAGTTACAGCCAAACCACCGAAGACGACTTCGAAACCTACGTTGAGGAAATCCTGCTGACGCGCGGCGGCTGGAAGTCAGGCAGCAACGCGGATTGGGACAAGGAACGGGCGCTCTTCCCGGCGCAGGTGTTCGCGTTTATTGCTGACACCCAGCCGAAGATCTGGACCGAAATGCGGGGCCAGCATGGCCACAAGCTGGCCGCGCTGGTGGGGAAGGAGGCGGTGGAGCGGTTGCAGGAAGACCGAATAGCCTTGATTACCGCAGCCGTTACGGGCAAGATTAACGTCACTGCAGCACTGTAGGAGCAATAGGCCAATGCCTGACCCAGTTGACAACATTCTGGCGCGTTTGACTGTTCTGATAGCCGAGACCCGATACGAGCCTTTGGAAACGGACGCGCTTGAAATCAAGCCCGTTCCAGGAGACGGCGCGTCTTGGCGAGAACGGTACAAGAGCGTGAATGCGTTCTTAAACACGCGTGGCGGCATCCTTTTGCTCGGTTTCAAAGAGGAGGGGCAGGGGCCTGACCGGCGTTGGATTTTCAGCGGTTGGCGTGAGGATGCCGAAGCGAAGCTGAAAGAGTTTGCCCGCATCTTCACGGACCGTGTCGGCAATCCGCTCGACCTCCGCGAGTCATTTCCTCAAATGAAGATACTCCCCTTCAAGCAAGGGCAGGTAGCCGTTATTTATGTCGATGAACTCCCCGCAGACCAGAAGTATGTTTTTTACGAGGGTAAGGCGTGGAAACGTCAATTGACCGGCGACCACAAGCTAAGCGACACCGAAATCGAAAGCCAGGAAGAATATCGCGAAGAGATGTCTCATGCACGCGAGACCCAGACGATCGATGATACGACGATGGATGATCTCGATCTCGATCCTCTCAATGATTACATCCAGCAACTGAACCGCCCGACCAAAGTTGAGACCATAAAAGCCGATCTGCCAGCCGCCCGAAGTTTTCTTGAGCGCAAGTGCTTTGTAAGGGACGGAAAGGCGACCACGCTCGGCCTGTTGGTGTGCGGACGTCATCCTGAAGACCGTCTGGGGTTCCGGTGCCATGTCCACGGGTACGTAGATATCCCTCAGGTTGTTGCGCAGGACAAGCAGGACTACATTGGCAACATTCTGCCGCTCATGCAGAGCAGTCTCACCTACATACTGCGAAACATCCAAGTGGGCGTTTCGGCGAAAGATGGGGGTATTGAAACACCCCAATATCCTGAAGAAGTGCTTCGGGAAACCGTCAACAATGCGCTCGCTCACCGCGACTATTCGATTAACAAACAAGCGATTATTTCCATTAAGCCCGGCCGATATATCTCCATTCGGAACCCCGGCTGTTTCCGCAAGAACCTGCTTATCGATTTTCCAGACGATCCGGCTCCTCTGCGCCGAATCATACCGGAGGCAAAAGCTCGCAATCCCAAACTGGCCGATGTGCTTCGCGTGTATCGTAAGTGGGAAGGCAAGGGCATCGGCATGGCCACACTGGTCAATCTTTGCCTAGAAAACAAGATCGATTTGCCGACTTATCGCTTCTACTCAGACGAAGTCTGTCTCTTCGTGAATGCGGGGCCTCTCTACGGCGACAGCATGAAACATCATTTGGCAAGTTTTGATGCGCACATTGAGGAGAAGTTGGGCGGAGCCCTTACTGATGAACAACGATTCGTTCTGAGTTATTTGATCAAATCGGAACGGGCTAATCGTTCGCACCTCTACACCATCATGCTCACGCCAGACAACAATCATTTCGAGCAACTGTTGTCGCTTGAGCGGGCAGGTCTGATCTTCAAACACAACCGAAGCACGAGTGTCCATTCTGTCTTTTTGGCGGACCGAATTCTCATGCAGGACGGTTATCGGGAAGAACTTCAAGCGCTTTATGGAGATACGCTGCTAACCACACTCGAACTTCTATCACGTAGATGCCTGAACGTTCTCTACCGCCATGGGCATTACTCTAAGAACAAGGCGGTCACGGCAAAAACAGCGGCTTTCTCTCTATGGTTCGAGGAAAAGGGTGCTTTACAGGACATCAAAGAATTTGACGCCTTTTACCGTAAGGTGCGATATGCCTTTAACAAACTGGAGAAGGGCGAGTTGATAATGAGACCAAGTGCCGATGCCAGAGGTTACGTTTTGAACGAAAACTTCCAAAATAACCACCTACTCTGAACCATGTCATCCCAAACCACCGAACACGCCTTTGAGACCTACGTTGAGGAAATCCTGCTGACGCACGGCGGCTGGAAGTCAGGCAGCAACGCGGAGTGGGACAAGGAACGGGCGCTTTTCCCGGCGCAGGTATTCGCGTTTATTGCTGACACCCAGCCCAAGCTCTGGGCCGAGATGCGGACGCTGCACGCGGCCGGGCTGGAGGCGTTGCTGCTGACCACTCTGGTCAAGGAACTGGACGCCAAGGGCGCGCTCCACGTGCTGCGGCACGGCTTCAAGTTTTACGGCAAGCTCTTCCGCGTCGCCTACTTCAAACCCGCCCACGGCGCGAATTTCGATACCATCGCCCTCTTCAGCAAAAACCGCCTCACCGTCACCCGGCAGGTGCCCTGCCATCCCGCCGACAACCGCACGCTGGACATGGCGCTCGCGGTGAACGGCCTGCCTGTCGCCACCATCGAGCTGAAGAATCCCGGCACGGGCCAGAACTGGCGCCACGCCGTGCGCCAGTTCAGGCAGGACCGCGACCCCCGCGCGCCGCTTTTCGAGTTCAAGAAGCGGGCGCTGGTGCATTTCGCCGCCGATTCAGAAGAGGTCCACATGGCCACCCGTCTGGCTGGCGAGAAGACCCATTTCCTGCCGTTCAACCGTGGCAGCAACCCCGGCAAGATCATCTGTGGCTCCGGCAACCCGCAGCACGACTCCGGATACCGCACCGGCTATTTCTGGGAGGATGTGCTCCAGTTCGAGAGCTTCCTCGACATCCTCGGCCACTTCATGTTTATCGAGAAGAAGGATGAGAAGGTGGACGACGGCCGCGGCGGGCAGCGCGTCGTGACAAAAGAGACGATGATCTTCCCTCGATACCACCAGCTCGACTCGGTCCGCAAACTGGTTTTGGCGTCCCGCGAGGAAGGTCCCGGACGCAACTACCTCATTCAGCACTCGGCCGGCAGCGGCAAGACCAACAGCATCTCCTGGCTCTCGCACCGGCTCGCCAGCCTGCACGACGAGCAGGACGCCAAGGTCTTCGACTGCGTGGTGGTCATCACCGACCGCCAGGTGCTTGACCGGCAGTTACAGGACGCGATTTACCAGATTGAACACGCGCAGGGCGTGGTCAAAGCCATCGATCAGGACTCCAAGCAGCTCGCCGCCGCGCTGATCGACGGCACTAAGATCGTCATCACGACCCTGCAGAAGTTTCCGTTTGTCCTGCGCGGCCTGCTCCACGCCGCCGGCGCGGAGAGTCAGGAGGCGGCGACCGCCGAGCAGAAGGCCGACGCCGCGAAATGGGAGGCCGAAATCGCCAAGCGCAGGTATGCTGTCATCGTCGACGAGGCGCACTCCAGTCAGACCGGCGAGACGGCGCGCGAGCTGAAGTCCATTCTCGGCACAACCGCAAACGCGGAGAACGTCGAGGAAGATCCGGACTGGGAAGACCGCCTGAACCAGGTCATGCAGTCGCGCGGGCGGCAGCCGAACCTGAGCTTTTTCGCCTTCACCGCCACCCCTAAGGGCAAGACGCTGGAGCTGTTCGGCCGCACGGGTGACGATGGAAAGCCAGCGGCGTTTCATCTCTACTCCATGCGGCAGGCCATCGACGAGGGCTTCATCCTTGATGTAGTAAAAAACTATACCACCTATGCCACCTATTACCGACTGGTCAAGGCCATCGAGGATGATCCGAACCTCCCGAAGAAAAAGGCGGCGAGAGCGCTGGCCAAATTCATGAGTCTGCACCCGCACAATATTGAACAGAAGACTGAGGTGATGGTGGAGCACTTCCGCCATAAAGTGTTGGGCCAGCTCGGCGGACGGGCCAAAGCCATGGTAGTCACCTCTTCCCGTCTCCACGCCGTGCGCTACATGCGTGCTTTCGAGCGCTACCTCGCCGACAATAAGATCACCGACATCCGCCCGCTGGTCGCCTTCAGCGGCACGGTCAAAGATCCGAAGCTTCCGGGCGAGGAATTCACCGAACCGGGTATGAACACCGACTGCGTGAGCGGTAAGTCCATCAGCGAGAAGCAGATTCCGGAGCGGTTCGCCTCGCCGGATTATCAGGTGTTGCTCGTGGCCAACAAATACCAGACGGGCTTCGACCAGCCTCTGCTCTGCGCCATGTATGTGGACAAGCGGCTCGACGGCGTACAGGCGGTGCAGACCCTGTCTCGGCTCAACCGTAAGATTCCCGGCAAGGAGAACCCGTTTATCTTGGATTTCGTCAACAAAGCCGAGGACGTCTACAAAGCCTTCAAGCCCTACTACGACGCGACAAGCCTTCAGGAAGGTTCAGACCCGCAGCAGTTGGAAAAGCTCAAGCATGACCTCGATGCCGCGCAGGTCTACTACCAGAGCGAGGTCGAGGCGTTCGCACGCGTCTTCTACAAGCCCGTAGCCCGCCAGAGCGCGCAGGATCATGCCGGCATGCAGTTGCACCTTCAGCCCGCGGTCGACCGATTCAAGGCGATGAATGACGAGGCCAAGCGTAGTGAGTTCCGCGAAAAGCTGAGCGGGTACGTCAACATCTACTCCTTCATGAGCCAGATTATTTCTTATGGCGATCCCGACCTGGAGATGCTCTACAGCTTCGGGCGGTATCTGCTGCCACATCTCCCCCTCGACCGCGATACAGAAAGGGTGAAGATCGGCGACGAGGTCGGGCTTCAGTACTACCGCTTGCAGCGGATTTCCTCAGGCGAGATCGAAATCCGTGAAGGCGATCCGCAAGGCGTGAAAAGCCCGACGGACGTGGGCACCGGAAAAGCCAAGGAGGAGAAAGCGCCCTTGTCCGAGATCGTCAAAGTGCTCAACGACCGCTTTGGCACGAGTTTTACCGAGGAAGACCGCTTGTTCTTCGAGCAGATCCGCGAGAAGGCGTCAGCCACCCAGCAGGTGATCCAGACGGCCATAGCGAACCCGCTCGACAAGTTCCTGCTGGGCATCAAGCCGCTTATCGAATCACTCATGATTCAACGCCTCAGCGAAAACGACAGGATCGTCACCCGCTACATGGACGACCCGGCGTTCCAAAACACCGCCTTTCCAATCCTCGCCGAAGCCATCTTCGACACGATCCGCCAAAGCAACACCCTCGTTCCACACTCGCTCATGGCTCATCAGACACCGGTCACCGATCCTGCGTGACATTCACCATTGGGAATCAGCCATGCCAATCCAAACACCCACGCCATCGGCTCTTCTTGCCATCGCCCGCCAGGCGGCCCGTGCGGCGGGCGAGCACGTGCTGGCAAATCTCAACCGCCGGGGCGAGGCCGACTCGCTGACGCGAAGCGATGTGAAACACCGCCTGGATGTCGAAGCGCAGGAGGTGGCGACGGCCGCGATTCTCGCCGCATGCCCCGACTATCCCATTCTCGGCGAGGAGACCTGCGATCAACCCCTGCCCGACGCACCCGTGCGCTGGGTGATTGATCCGATTGATGGCACGGTCAATTTCTTCCACGGCTCGCCTTGGTGGTGCTGCTCGGTCGCCGCGCAAGTGAATGGCCGTTCCGTGGCGGGCGCGGTCTTCGCCCCTGAGTTCGGATGGCTCTTCGAAGCCACCTCCGACGGCCCGGCCCTGTGCAATGGCTCGGTTCTGCGCGTGTCAACGATCTCCGAGCCGCAGATGTCGCTCATTCATACCGGGGCCGACAAGGCCGATCTCGGTGAACACTCCTTCCAATTCATGCGCGCCGTCGCCGCATTGGCCCAGCGGGCACGCATAACCGGCTCCGCTGCGCTCGACATGTGCCTCGTCGCCTCCGGCAAGGCCGAAGCCTATTTCGAACCGGGCATCTACATCTGGGACATCGCGGCGGCGGGGTTGATCGTCGAGCGGGCAGGCGGGATGTGCGAAATTCTCCGCGAATACGGCTCCTACCGCATGGCCGTCCTCGCTTCCAACGGTCTCATTCAAAGCCGCGTCCGTGATCACCTGCTGCCGCTGTTTGTTTGACTTGTCTTGCAGCTTGCCAAATCTAGCCGTGGCTTGCTATTATACGCCAATCACATGACAGCATTTTGATTCGCTTAATCGGATCCTGGTTTGCCACGGTTTACGTCATGTTCGCCATCGTGTAAGCCGTTGTGAGGAGAATGTCTATGCCCAATTATCAAGAAATTGAAGACGCCATCTCTTTTTCCGATTTGTCTTTTGGCCGGGGAAGTGCCTATTTTGACCCTTCACGAAACGCCATTTACCTAAAGGGTTCTGAGTTAGAGGAGGATCAAGCCCTGATTCCCGCGGATGTCAACTGGGAAGCCTGCATCATCATTCCCGGGGAAAAGCAACTGGATCTGGGCCGCGCACTCGTCGAGCGTTTTGTTCGAGAATTCCGTCCGGATGATTATGAGCAGATCAGAAGCTTTTTCAGCCGGCGCGGCGCGTATCGGCGTTTCCGGCAGTGGACCGTCGACGCGGGATTGCTCGATTTTTGGCATGCCTACCGCGCCCGCTCCGAGCGCGAAGCCATTGTCGCGTGGTGTGCTGACAAGCATATTCCGCTGACGGATATTCCCAATCCGCCGGAAATGCCCGAGCTCCCGGCGCCGACCGGGCCCGCGCCGAGTCAGATTCATCCCCTGCCCACCGGCGACAAGCGTCTCACCTACATCGCCAACACCGTCAAGAACCCGAATATCATCGTTGGCGACTATACCTATACGGATGACAGCGAAGGGCACGAACCCTTCGAAAGGCGTGTCCTGTATCATTATCCTGAAAATGGAGACAAACTGATCATCGGTCGTTTCACCGCCATCGCCAGCGGCGTCCGTTTCATCATGAACGGCGCCACTCACAAAACCGACGGTTTCTCCACCTATCCGTTCAGTCTGTTCGGCCAAGGATGGGAGGCGCCGTCTTCCGGAGCGGATACCCCCCCGCCTAAGGGCGACACGGTCATCGGCAATGACGTGTGGATCGGCTATCAGGCTGTGATCATGCCGGGTGTGCGTATCGGCGACGGGGCCATCATCACCGCGCGGGCGGTCGTCACGCAGGATGTGCCGCCGTACGCTGTGGTCGGCGGCGTGCCCGCAACGCTCATCCGCACCCGCTTCACCGAGGAAGTCATCACCGCGCTTCTGGATCTCGCCTGGTGGAACTGGGACGCCGCCAAGATCACGCGCAATCGCGCCGCCATCACCTCAGCCGATCTCGGCGCGCTCCAGGCGGCGACATAAGCGAAGGAACTCGGTATGGACTATGTCTTAATGATTGTCGGCGCGGTTCTGGTCAATAATTTCGTGCTCAACCGGTTTCTCGGAATCTGCCCCTTTCTGGGCGTGTCGAAGCGCATACCGACCGCGATGGGGATGTCCGGTGCCGTGATTTTTGTGATGGGCATGGCCGCCGCCGTCGTGTGGTGCGTGCAGGCCTGGGTCCTCGAGCCCTTCGGCCTGGAGTACCTGCAGACGATCGTCTTTATCCTCCTGATTGCTGCGTTTGTACAGCTCGTGGACATGGTCATGAAGCGCTTTCTCCCCGCGCTGCACCGCGCCTTGGGAATATTCCTGCCGCTGATTACCACCAACTGTGCCGTGCTCGGTGTCGCGGTCATGAACGTTAAAGCAGCCTCTGGTTTCACCCGATCGGTGGTCTTTTCGCTGGCAGCGGCCGTGGGCTTTTCCTTTGCTTTGCTGCTGTTCACGGGGCTTCGCGAGAAGATCGAGCGCGCCGATCCGCCGCGCGCGTTCCGCGGTGTCGCGCTGGCCTTGGTCACCGCCGGGCTGTTGAGTTTGGCTTTTATGGGGTTTACCGGGCTGGTCAAATGACAACCCACCGCATCAGAGGGTTTGCACAATGAGTTACTGGGTGTTCTCCATTCTTTGGATCGGCGGCATCGGCGCCCTCTGCGGCACGGCGCTCGCCTTTGCCGCCCGCTATCTCAGCGTCGAGGAGGATCCGCGCATCGAGCAGGTGACCGGCGAACTCCCCGGCGCCAACTGCGGCGGCTGCGGTTTCGCCGGTTGTGCCGACTATGCCAAGGCGCTGGTCACCACAGGCGTCGCGGCCAACCTCTGCCCCATTTGCAACAGCACCGCGCTCGGCCGGATCGCCGCCATCTTCGGCCGGACCGTCGAAGTGGTCGAACGCAAAGTCGCCCGGATCCGGTGCGGCGGCAACGATTCCGAGTCGCTCCGTCGCTTCGCCTACAATGGCATTGCCGATTGCGCCGCCGCCGCCGCGACCGGCGGCGGTGACAAGGCCTGTTCATACGGATGCCTCGGGTACGGCGCGTGCGCCCGCGTGTGCCCGGTCGGCGCCATCACCGTTTCCGACGGACTGGCATCCGTGAATCCCGCAACCTGCATCAGTTGCGGAAAATGCGTGCCCGCCTGCCCGCGCGGCCTCATCACGCTCGTCCCGGCTGCGGCCAAGATCCATGTGCTGTGCAGTTCCAAGGACAAGGGCCCCGTCGTGAAAAAGGTCTGCGGTGTCGGCTGCATCGGATGCACCCTCTGCGTCAAGCTCTCCGACGGCGCCATCGCCATGGACGGTTTTCTCGCCAAAGTCGACTACTCCAAACCACTGATCAACGACCTGCTGGTCGAAAAATGCCCCGGACACTGCATCAAAAAGATCGGCTAATCCCATGAAAACCAGTGTGTCCCCCTTTTGCTTCAGCGGCGGCATTCACCCGGACTACAACAAGGATCTGACCCGCGGCGCGGCGATCCGACCGCTCCCCTGTCCGTCGCAACTGGTGATCTCCCTCTCACAGCACCTCGGCGCGCCAGCCGTCGCCATCGTCAAGGCGGGAGACACGGTCTCGGGCGGACAGCGCCTCGCCGACGCGGCCGGTGTTATCTCCGCTCCGATCCACGCCCCGACGTCGGGCAAGATTTTGCGCATCGAGCCCGCACCGACCCCACTCGGACGCCCTGCCCTTGCCATTATTTTGGAGCCCGACGGACGTGATGCGTGGGAGTCGCCTCTCCCCCCCCTGTCCGATTGGATCAGCCGGGATCGGAAGTCGCTCGCCGAGCGCGTCGGCGCGGCAGGCGTCGTCGGCATGGGCGGCGCCGGTTTTCCGACGCAAGTCAAACTCTCTCCGCCCGCCGACAAGCCCATCGACACGGTGATCATCAACGGCGCTGAATGCGAACCCTACCTCACCGGCGACCACCGTCTCATGCTCGAACGCGCCGCAGCCCTCTGGCAGGGTGCCTCGATCATCCGCCACATCCTCGGCGCCAAGACCGTGCGCATCGCTGTTGAGGACAACAAGCCCGACGCCATCCAAACTCTGGAGTCGGCGCGGCCCGGCGATCTGGGTGACGCGGCCGTCTGTGTCCTCAAAACCAGCTATCCGCAGGGAAGCGAAAAACAGCAGATCTATTCGGTGACTGGCCGAGTCGTCCCCACCGGCGGACTGCCGATGGATGTCGGCTGCGTGGTTGAGAATGTCGCCACCACCCTCGCCGTCTGGGACGCCGTGCTCAACGGCCGCCCACTTGTCAGCCGCGTCATTACCGTCAGCGGCGACGCGATCACCGCGCCGGCCAATCTCCTCGCGCCGATCGGCACCCCGTTCGCGGCGCTGGTCGATGCGTGCGGCGGCGCACGGGGGCACGTCGCAAAAATCATTTCGGGCGGTCCGATGATGGGTTTCGCCCAAGCTTCGCTGGATGTCGCGATGAGCAAGACGTCCTCGGGTCTGCTTCTCCTTTCCTCCAGCCGTGTCCCCGGGTTCACCTCTCAGCCGTGCATCGCCTGCGGACGTTGCATGGATGCGTGCCCGATGCGCTTGATGCCCGCCGAGCTCAGCCAATGCATCGAGGCGGACGATATCGACGCGGCCGAGCACAACTTCGTGATGGACTGTTTTGAATGCGGCTCCTGCGCCTTCGTCTGTCCCGCCCACCGCCCGCTGGTCCAACACATGCGCCGCGCCAAGGCGGTCATCCTCGCCCGCCGCCGCGCCGCCACCAAAAAGTAAGGAATTCCTCCCGTTTATCCCGACACCCGACACCCGACACATCTTATGAAACCTCAATCCACCGCCGACCTCATGCTCGTCAGTTCCTCGCCCCACGCCCACTCGGGCGCGTCGGTCAGCCGAATCATGGCCGATGTCCTGATTGCACTTGTGCCCACCTTTGCCGCCGCCTGTTGGTTCTTCGGCTGGGACGCGATCCGGCTCACCGTGGCCTGTGTCGCCGCCTGCCTCGCTACCGAATGGCTCTGCCGCAAAGCCATGCGGCGTAACAATACCCTCTCCGACCTCAGCGCCGCCGTCACCGGTGTGCTGCTGGCCTTCAACCTGCCGCCCGCATTGCCGACCTGGATGGCGGTCGCCGGCTCGGTCGTCGCCATCGCCGTCGCCAAGCAGACCTTCGGCGGTCTCGGCTACAACCCCTTCAACCCCGCGCTCATCGGCCGCGCCTTCCTGC
>JBIJDW010000284.1:0-4593 GCA_044343885.1 Kiritimatiellia bacterium | reverse complement strand
TGGTTGCCGACGGCACGACGGCCTTGCGGCTGGTACGCATGACGAAAGAGGGTCGGCGGGAAATTGCGCGATTCGCGCCTTTTGATTATTTCCCGACGTTTGTGCAGGCCAGCCCGGACCGGCGGCACATCGTGTTTCTTGACGAGTACTGGAATGCCTTTATTCACGACACCGAAACCGGTCAGCGCGTGGGTCAGATCAAATTGCCAGAAATGGGATTCGCGTTGACGTTTACGCCGGATTCGAAGAGTTTTCTCGTGGGCGGTCTGCGGGGAGCGGTGATGTGTTGCGACCTCAGCGGCAAGCTCGTGTGGAATACGTCGCTCGCCACTCACAATCGCAGTTTGAAACAGGCCCAGTTTGCGAAGGTGGATACGGATTTCCCGGACAGTACGGCCAAGCTCTTCAAGCCGATGGTGGATGAACCCGGCGAACTCGATAAGCTCGTGACTCTCGACAGCAGCCGGCTGGTCAATGGCGATTGCGAAGCGGCTGGCGGCTGGCAGGTGGACACCAACGCCGGATCGCAGACGGCCCGCGTCGTGTACGGCGATGGCGGCCATCAGGGAAAACGATGCCTGAAGGTCGGGGATGTTCCGGTGCAGCAGCAGGTCGAAGGCCTTATCGGAGAGCATTTCACGTGGGTGCTGGAGTTCTTCCACCGTAGCGCGTCACCCGACAAGACAGTTGCATTTCTGGCCGGCATGAACGTGTCGAATCGGTATCCGGACAGCGTGGTCTGCCCGTTCACAGCAGGCCCGGAGTGGCGTTTTGCCCGTATCGTTCTCAAGAGCGGTGCCGATCCCATCAAAATGGGCGTCGGATTTCAGGCGCAGGACGGCGAGGTCCTGGTGGATGACATCACCCTGCGCCGCATTCGTTTCCCCAGTGTCAATCACATGTTCCATCCGCCGGTGTACGATGTCGAACCCGTGATTCTCCACAATCCGCTGTTTCAGCGGGACTACGATCCGCTCGGCGGCACCCTGCGGGAGCAGATTCCGAATATTGTGCTGGCGCAGCGCAACGATCAGATCGCCAACGCCCTGCTCACGGACAGCTTTTTGCAAAACGGCAGGCTCAATGATGTGAGCAGCGATTGGTACAACGCGCCGCTCCCAACGCGAGACACGAAGGTTTCGCTCGGGCTTACTAAAACCCCGCGCTGGATCTCCATGGTGGCGCTCTATTTCAATGCGTATGACCAGACCAACACCACCCGGCACTTTGACGTTTTTGTTTCCGACGTGGCTCAGAGAAAGATGGTTTGCGTGGCGTCGATTCGCAACAACCGGAGCCTGTTCCGACTCGTCAAGTTCCCGCCGCGGCTTGCCGATCAGGTTGTGGTTACGCTCGTCAACACGCTGCCGCGCCAGCAAACGCTCACGGAAGTGGAAATTTACGGGCCGATGTCCGGTTCCGAGAAGGTTGGTTTTGTGGACGCCGATGGCCAGAACACCTACATGGGCGCGTTTGACCGGGTGGATAAGCGGGTGATGACGGTGGCTTCGGACTGTGCGGTGATGCCTGTTTCGCAGCAGACGATCGCGCCGCGATGGGCCATGCCAACCTCGCAAATCATGATGGCGGACAGAAACCTGTATCTCAGCCGTGCGCTTGGCTTTAACGAACGCAGTTTGATCGATGCTCCGGGGGCGTCCGCAGCCTCGACCTTCCGCACAGGTAGCATGGGCTTCAGTCCGTACATTACGCTGTATGGAGGGGTGCTGCTGAAACCGGGAAGCGATGGCAATCTCTACTGCATTGATCCGTTATCCGGCCGCCAGTTTTGGAGCCGGAAGGTGGGTGAGCGGCTCGTCGGTGGCCCGGTCGCCATCGGCTTGGACCTGTATCTGGCAAGCGATACGGGCAGGCTCTATACGCTCGATCTCGCCAGCGGTGCGATTCTCGCAGAGAGAGCCTTGTCAGGACCGGTCTTGGGTTCTCTGGCGACGGATGACAAGAACCTGTATTTCATGTCCACCGACGGACGGCTGCACGCCGTCCCCGCAGCAGGCGGTCCTGAACTGTGGAGCAGGGAAGTTGCGCGCCATACGGATTCCACGCCGGCCGTGGCTGATGGGGTTGTCTTTGTGGCGGACCAGACGGGAACGGCCCAGGCCGTGCAGTCCGCCGATGGCAAGGTTTTGTGGTCCCGCGAACTGGGTAGCGCTTTCGTCCGGTGCCCCGTGGTGCTGGCCGACCGAGTGGTGTTCGGATGCAGCGACGGCCGGTTGACGGCCTTGAACCGCCGCACGGGGGAGCAACTGTGGCAGACGCAGCTCAATACGCGATTCCTGAGTTATGATCCCGTTCCGCTGCAACTGACGGCGCTCAAGGCGGTTGATCCGGCGGCGGGTGCGACCAACGCGGCTCTAGCGCCCGCAACCCCGCCGGCATCGGCAGAGGCGATGCCGGTGCTGCTGTGCATGTCGGGAGGAAAGCCGAATCTGATTGATGTGCGCACCGGTCAACCTGCGGAACGTCAACTGATGTCGGGCGGCGGGAAGAAGGACGGAAAAGGCGCGCCTGCAGCCGGCAACATTCCAGGGATCGGAGAGTTGATGGCGCCGATCAGCTACTACAAGGGGTATCTGACGTTCGTGCCAGTCCTGTTCGATGACAGGCCCAGCGAACCCATGTACAACGACAGCGCCTATCACCGCGTCGGGGTTGGCACGGCACAGCTTCTGGTTCCGATCGGGGATTCGGCATCCAAGCCCGCTACAGGTCCGCGAGCCATCAATCGCGCAGACAAGCCTGTTCGTGTTGACGGCGCCTTGAACGAGTGGAGCAATGAGACGCTGTCACTCGACGGTCCGGAAGGCATCTTCCCGGTTGACCGCTGCACCCAGGGCGCCGCAAATGGCTCCGTCACGTGGACGGGATACGGGGATTTAGGCGCCAAGGTCTACCTGGCATCGGACAGTAATAATCTCTACGTGGCGGCCAAGGTGACAGACGACCTGCACTTCAATCCGCAGACCGGTGATCAGATCTTGAACGGCGATGCCCTGCAGATGGGGATTGTCACCGGGAAGGACGTCCACTGGAGTCTCGGGCTGGCGTTGACCCCTTCGGGCGTAGTGCTTCAACAGTACTCCGGAGCGAGCAACGCGCTGTCGAACGTCGCCAGTCGTTCCGTGGTGCGAAACGAATCCGCCCTCACCACGAGTTATGAATTGAGTTTGCCATTGGCCGCACTGGGACTGGAGCCGGGCGCCGAATTCGGCTTTAACATCGCTGTTCTGGACGACGACGATGGCAAGGGAATGCGCTATGGAATCCCGTTGGCACTAGGTCTTCTCGGTCGTGATACCAAGACGCCTCCGCCCGCGAAAGTGTATCCGCGGTTTGTGCTGCCGAAATAATTGGAGAGGGTCGATTGCACCGATCTCAACGGACGCGAGCCCGCAGGGATCGCAATGCGCGTTCGGATCAGAAGTCACAGCAGGCCAGAGGGAGACGTATCCATGAACAGTCTATGCTTAATGCGCCATACGCGCTTCGGTGAAACTGTTGCAGCAGCGCATGGCTGATCCGACTACCGGCCCGGAATCACTGGACCGCCTTCAGAACCACCATCTCGCGGCTCTGCTGGCGATGGACCGGGTGGACGAGGCCGCCGCGTTCTGCCGTGAAGCGATCAAGACCCGCAAACCGGGCGGCCGGGAACGCGCCTATGAGGCTGAGGCTGGTGTCATCATCGCCCGGGCGCTGTAACTGGAGTCCGACCCAGCCCTCCCGACGATCGATCAGCTCAGGCGGGGTCAGTAGGTGACCCACCGATCCCACGATGAACCGCCGCCACTGCTTGAAGAAGGTGATCGCCTGGGCCACCCGCGCGCGTTGTTCCGCAGTCAGACCGGTCAGCAGATGCCGGTGCAGGCTGGGCGCCGCCAGCGCCGGCTCCCCGCGCGGCACCGGCTGGAAAAGGATTTCCGGCAGATCAAACGTCTCGCCGGGTAGATAGCGCGGTTCAGATTTTCATCGGCCAGCCCCAGCTCCACCACGGCATACGACAAATTCGCAAAGCAGGCCACCGGCGTGACCCGGATCGTCCAGTTCCCCGTCGGTAGAATGTGGAACGCAATGCCATCGCCAGTGCCGACGCCCCGCACCACGAGGTACGGCGTGTCGCCCTCGGTTGTGCGGCCCGAAAAATGGTTCAGACGCAGACCGGCGTGCAGCGGCTGCCACGCGCCCTGATTCTCGCGGCACCAACTGCTCGCCTGCGTATGGCATTCGTAGCGCCCCTGAGGCAAGGCGATGCGCGCGAGGCCGCGGGATAGGACGGCGGGCGCGGCGCCGGTGTTGGTCACCGCATCACGGCGGATCACCACGCCGGTCGTGGGGTCGGCCTGCCACAAGGTCGTCAGACGCAGCGGCGTGGCCCCGACCCGCCACCGGCACGTCACTGATGCGGACGCTTCCGACACCTGATCGAGCACAAGCTGTTCACCCTCGTAACGGTGCCCATCCACGCGCAGCAGCGCCACGCTCTGCAGCTCCGCATGTCCGCGCCCCGCGAGGGGCGCGACGTTTACCGTCTGCCCCGCCTGTAGTTGGGATGGGTTTCAATCCACGCGCCCC
>JBIJDW010000285.1:0-4593 GCA_044343885.1 Kiritimatiellia bacterium | reverse complement strand
TCGACTCGCACCTGACGAGCCCTCCACCCCCTTAAAGTATCGAGAAGGGACGATTTCCACACCGTTTAGAAAAATATTTGCTATTATTTCCCTGTCCCCGGTTTTCATGTCCCCGGTTTTCAGGATGTTGTGGCCATAAAGAAGCACCCGACAGGGGTGTGTGGATCGGAGACAGTATGGAGAGATCGGAAAGAAAAGATCGATGCCCGTGCGGCAGCGGTAAGAAGTACCAGAAGTGCTGCTGGGACGTGCTAAAGAAGGAGTATCGCCGATGAAATCCATCTGTCCGATATGTGGAACCCGCAAGGCCAAGCGCCCCTGCAACCGGCGGGACATGGCCGAGATCTGCCCGCTCTGTTGCGCCGGACAACGTGACGAAACATGCGGCGACTGCGCGCATCGCGTCACGGCTCAGCGGTACGCGGCCGAACGCCATGCGTCAGCAACCCTGCCGGATGGCCATTTCATCGCCGAGATCAACCCTGCGGTCGAGCGCGCCGTCAACGAGGCCGCTCAACTGGCCCAGCGGGGAAAGAACGACCAGGCGCAGGCAGCGATGGAACGGCTGCTCCGCGAGCATCCCGCGAACCATACTGTTCACTTCGGCATGGGGATTCTGCATGCCATCCGGGGCGAGCACCTGGAGTCCATCCCGTGGTTCGATAGGGCCACGGCTATCTATCCGTATTTCGCCGAGGCCCATTTTAACAAGGCCGTCGCCTGCCAGAAGGAGTTGGATGTGGCCGGCGCGATCCGGGCTTATCGCAAGGTTGTGGAGGTGGGCGATCCACAGGATCCGGAGGTGGCTCGGGCGAAGCGGTTTCTGGCGGATGTCGCGGCCACCATCTTCAAGCAAGGCAAAACCGATCTGGACACCTTTCTGGAATCGCAGGACACCTTCAACCGCGCTTTTGCGCTGATGGAACAGGGCGGATGGGACCAGGCGCTGGCCGGTTTCCGAGCGGCGGCCGCGATGAATGACCGAAACGCGCCGACACATGGCAACATGGGTCTCTGCCTGGCCAAACTGGGCCGCCGGGCCGATGCGCTGACAGAACTGGATCGCGCGCTCGAAATCGACCCGCAGTACGAACCGGCCAGGCAAAACCGAGCGGTTGTGGAACGGATGCAAGAGAGCGTGCCAATGGACATCGCACAGTTCAAGCGTATTGCGTTCAACAAGGAAAAGATCAAGGAGGATTAGGGACGGGCCTCCCATCAGCATCTGTCTCCATCAAAGCCATCAGGACACGCTACGCGCATGGCAATGGGTCAGCGCGAAGCGGGTAGGGCGACGGCGTCCCCGCCGCGCCGCAGGCCAAAGGGGAAGTGCAAGGGCACGGGCACAATTTTCACGCCCGGTCATCGAGGAACGGCGCAGGTTAATTGTGCCGGATGGGTCTGAAGTGGATGCGGGTGGGGCGGTCGGCATCGTCACCCAAGAGTTTGCGTCGCTGTTCGTGGTAGTCGGAATAGGAGCCTTCGAACCAGGTGACGGCCGAGTCGCCTTCGAAGGCGAGGATGTGGGTCGCCACGCGGTCGAGGAACCAGCGGTCATGGCTGATGACCATGGCGCAGCCGCCGAAGGAGGTGATCGCCTCTTCGAGCGAACGGAGCGTGGTGACGTCGAGGTCGTTGGTCGGCTCGTCGAGCAGCAGCAGATTGCCGCCGCGGCGGAGGAGCTTGGCGAGGTGGACGCGGTTGCGTTCGCCGCCGGAGAGGTCGCCCACGCGCTTCTGCTGCTCGGCACCCTTGAAGTTGAACCGGCTACAGTAGGCGCGGCCGTTCATCTGGCGCCCGCCCAAGTCCACGAACTCCGAGCCGCCGGTGATCTCTTCGTAAACGGTGTGCGTGGCGTCGAGTGAGTCGCGGAGCTGGTCGACGTAGGAGACGGCTACCGTCGGGCCGACGGTGAGCGTGCCGGTGCTCGGGGCCAGCTTGCCCGTGATCAGATTGAAGAGGGTGGTCTTGCCTGTGCCGTTGCCGCCGATCACGCCGACGATGCCGCCGCGCGGGAGGTCAAACGAAACGTTCTCAAAGAGCTGGCGATCGCCGAAGGCCATCCCCAGATTGGCGGCGCGGACCACGAGGTCGCCGAGGCGCGGACCGGGCGGAATCTGGATGCGCAGTTCGTCCTCCTGCGTATCGACCTGCTGGTTGGCCAACTCCTCGTATCGGGTGAGGCGGGCCTTGCTTCTGGCCCGGCGGCCCGAGGGGTTGGTGCGCACCCACTGCAGCTCGTGTTCCAGAAGGCGGCGACGGCTCTCCATCTGCTTGGACTCGCGCTGCATGAGCTGTTGCTTCTGTTCGAGCCAGCTTTCGTAGTTCCCCTTGTAGGGATAGGCGCGTCCAGCGTCCAACTCCAGCATCCACTCGGTGACGTTGTTGAGAAAATAGCGGTCATGCGTGACGACCACCAGCGTGCCGGTGAACTTTTTTAGGTAGGCTTCGATCCAAGCGACCGAATCGGCGTCGAGATGGTTAGTCGGCTCGTCGAGCAGTAGGACGTCGGGATTGGAGATGAGGATGCGGCAGAGGGCCACGCGGCGGCGCTCGCCGCCCGAAAGGGTATCGACCGGCGCGTCCGGGGGAGGCAACCGGAGCGCCTCCATGGCGAGTTCGACGAGGTGATCCAGATTCCACAGGTCCTGGGCGTCGATCGTCTCCTGCAGACGGCCCAGCTCGTCGTTGAGCCGGGCCGTTTCGTCAGCAGGCAGGCCTTCGCCCAGCTTATCGCAGATCGCATCGTAGCGCGCCAGAATTCCCTGGGCCACGACGACGCCCTCCTGCACGCAGTCCATGACCGTCTTGCCAGGGGTGAGCCGCGGCTCCTGAGGCAGCCAGCCGATGCGGGCGTTCTTGGCGACTTGGCATTGCCCCATGAAATCGCGGTCCTCGCCGGCGAGGATGCGCAGGAGCGACGACTTGCCGGATCCATTGCCGCCGATCACGCCAATGTGCGCGCCGAAAAAGAACGAGAGACTGACATCGCTCAGAATGGTCTTTTTCTCGTGTTGCTTCGTGAGACTGATCAGATTGAAGACGTATTCGCCGGCCATGGGAATCAATCCTAAAAGTGAGGGTGGAGCGTGGCCGTGACCGGCCACCCGCATTGTTTATCGTCGCCTGTGTTCCGACTGGTCACGGTCGGGTGTCCTTCGTCACGGCTGGTGTCAGCGTGCAGTTGCGGCCCTTCAGGGCGAACCACACGGTGCCCGCGATCCCGAAGGCAAAGGCTACTTTCAGATTCAGTTCCGGCGACACACGCCACAGCAGCGCGCCGCCGAAGGCGGCAAAAGCAACGAGCACGTCACGGATCAGATAGTACAGCCCGAACATGGCGGCTTTGCGGCCCTCGGGCGCCAGATCCATGATCAGCGCCTTGCGGGTGGGTTCGCCAAACTCCTTGAGTCCGCGAAGCACGAATACCGCGACGAGCGGGGCGAGGGATTGCGCATGCATAAGCGCAAGCGGAAAACACGTGAAGAAGGCGAACGTGATGAGCACAAATGGCTTCTTTCCAAAACGATCCGCCATGTAGGCAACGGGGACGTAGACGAGGACAGCCGCCATGTTTTCAATCGCGGACAGCCAGCCGAAGGTCAACTCCGATACCGGATTCAGTATGGTGCGGGTGGCCCAGATCACCACGAAGGCATCCGGTATGCGCTCGCAGAAACGAATCAGGATGTCTGACGCGAGCAGATTTCTCAATCCCTCGGGCATCTCGCGCCAGAGGCGCAGGGGATTGGGTTCAGCCTTTCGTTCGCCGGCCACGTCGTCGAGGATAAACCGTTGCTGCAGAACGGCGGCGAGGATCGCGAGCAGCAGCGCGGCCACGAACGCCGCACGCACACCGCGCTCGACCCCCCAAACTGCGATGCAGGCACCGCCCGCCACAGGCCCCAGCATCTTGGGAACCCGCCTCACCAGCGCGAGCACGGAGACGCCCATGGTGCGTCTGTTCTTTGGGAGGATCTTGGCGAGGATATCCATGGTGGCAGGCAAGGAAATCGCCGACCAAGAGATGAAGAAGGCTGCGCCAACAAACACCGCCCACCAGGATCGAATCAGGATCACGCAGAGGTAGCCGATCATGGAGAGGACGTTGAAGACCAGCAGGGCGCGTTTGGTTCCGAGCCGGTCACTCAAATACCCGCCCGGGAACGAGTAGAGCGCAGACAGCAGGTCATCCATGCCCGCCAGCACCCCGATCGCCAGAATGGCCGTCGACGATTGAGCCAGTGCCTGCAGATACAGCGGCAGAAAACGCTCGGCCATGTGCTCGCCCATGCCCACCAGGACAATCATGCCGAGCAGACCGATCATACTTCGCTTGTGGACGCCCACGGGCGGTGCAGATACTGACGGTTCCGATTTCATTTGAATCATTCCGCGTTGTTTTAGATACGCGCGCAGCTTACACGGGAACGGGACGGGGTGTCAATGCCGGTTCAATGACCGGTTGCCCGAATACGATGCAAACGGGGCGATGGATGGGATGGGGGGCGCAGGCTGGCTCCAGCCGTCCGCTGGCGGCGTCGTAGGCGTAGGAGCAGACCGTGTTGGATGTTTCATGTCCGGCGAGAATGA
>JBIJDW010000283.1:0-4606 GCA_044343885.1 Kiritimatiellia bacterium | reverse complement strand
GAGAGCTACGCGACGGACCGCAACGACGCCGCATTTGCCGAGCTGGTCGCGCGGTACAATCCGATGGTCTATCGGGCTTGTCTGCGCGTGCTGGGCAATGCCGGTGATGCCGAGGATGCCACGCAAGGGGCGTTCCTTGTGCTGGTCCGGAAGGCCGGAAGCCTCCGACAGGAGGGGCGCTTGAACGGGTGGCTCCATCGCGTGGCGCGCCAAGTGGCGTTGCAGGCGCTGCGGGTTCGCTCGGACCGCGAGCGGCGGCAGGAACACGTCGCCATGACGCAAGAAAGCATGACCGTGGATACGCCGGAGATCGATAGAGAGGTTGTGTTCCAAGCCGTCGACGCGGAACTGGACGGCTTGTCCGCCGTTCTGCGCGAGGCGCTTGTGTTGCGCTACCTGCGCGGGCTGAGCGAAAAGGAAGCGGCTGGGCAAGCCGGATGTCCGGTCAGCGCCATGAAGTGGCGCGCCAGCGACGGCATCGCCAAGCTGCGGCAACGCCTGGCCAAGCGCGGCGTCGCGCTCGGCGGCGTGGCGCTCGCCGGCCTGCTCACCTCCGAAGCCTCGGCGGCGGTACCGGAAACACTCCTTCCTTCCATCCTGGCGACCGTGAAAACTGCCGCGGCGACAACCGCCACGGCCACGACCGCCACAACAACAGCAGCAATGCTGGCGAAGGGAGCGATGAAGGCCATGTACCTAGCAAAAGTCAAGATGGTGGCGTTGGTAGCGGCGGCGAGTCTGGTGGTGGCGGGCGGCGGCGCGCTCGTGGCGCAGGAGGTGACGCAACGGAAGGCGGCGGAGCAACCGGTCGGGGACCAGACATCTTCCCTGATCGACAAGATGGCGCGAATCATCATTCCCGAAATACAGTTTCGGCAAGCCAGAATGGAAGACGTTGTCAGCTTTCTCAACGAGGCGAGTGTCACGTTTGACACAATAACTCCTGTCGGCCAGAAGAAGGGAGTGGTTTTGCTCCTATACCCGCCTTTCTTGCCCAAGGATGAATTCGCCCGATGGAAAGAGCCCAGTATCACGTTGGCAGCCCGAAGCATATCCATGCTCGAAGTGCTGCGGATTGTCACGGAAAGTGCGGGATTAACCTATTGGGTTGGAAAGGAATATGCAAGGGACTGTGTGCGGATCTGCCGGGCAGGGGAAAAACCACCCGATTCCTTCCGGCAGCAGGGAGTCAGGCAACCCGCTAAGACACGCCAAGACACGTGCGACCTTGTAATTCCTGAAGTCGATTTTCGACACGCCAGTCTGTCAAACGTCGTAGAGGTTCTGACAGCGGCAGCCAAGCTGCATGATCCGAAAAAGACGGGTGTGCGCATGATTGTCGAGGGGCCGAAGGCCCATTCAACCTACATCACATTGAGTGCCAGAGATGTCACGTTACGCGATGTACTGACGACCATTTGCATGGACACAGGAATGACCCTGCGGATCGAAACACATAAAGACGGGCCAGTCGTTCGTCTGATTTCAGGCGAGAACACGGACGGCAAGAAGAGAGAACCCCGAGAGCCGTCCAAATCCTTCAACAAATGAAGTTCTTGGACGATATGAAAGGTGCCCATATCGATGAAGAAGTGAGCGTTGCGGAAATGTCGACGCCTCACGCAAACGCAGTCAGAAAGCGGGCGGCGGGGATGACCCGGATGCCGGTGGCTTATTAGTCGCAGAATGTCCACTATAAATGGACATAACGTGAAGAAGTCTATTCACCACCACGTGTCGGAGACTCGACACGGAACCTTCCGTCCCCCCTCCGCACGTCTAGTCCGAACGGGGCGTGGGTGGTGTGGCCGCGTGTTTGTGAACCAGGAAATCATTCAGGATAGCAAAACCCACGGCAAAAAGCGTGGGTCCGATAAAGATGCCGATGAAGCCAAAGGCGAGGATGCCCCCCATGGCGCCGAGGAAGACCAGCACAAAGGGGAGCCGAGCTTCGCGGCTGATGAGGTAGGGGCGGAGAAAATTGTCAACGCCGCTGATCGCCAGCAGGCCCCACACGCCCAGGAAGATGGCCATGCCCATGTGTCCTTGTGTCGCCAGCCAGAGGGTGGCCGGGATCCAGACTAAGGGCGGACCGCAGGGCACCAGCGCCAGAATGAAGGTGAGCAGTCCCAGCAGCCAGGCCCCGGGAATCTGGGCGATGGTGAACCCGATGGCCGCCAACAGCCCTTGCGCCAGCGCCGTGCCCAGGAAGCCATAGACCACGCCCCGAATGGTCCGTCCCACCACGCCGACCAGATGCTGGCTGTATTCGCCTAGGACGCGCTTGCCAATCTCGCCGATGCGATCCACGAGGTGATCGCCGTCGCGATAGAGGAAAAACGCAATCACGACGCTGAAGCCGAGACGCAGCACGCCCATTCCCAGATCCTGACTGAGGCGCAACAACCAAGGTTTTGATTGCTCCAACAGCATGGCCAGAAAGGTGTGGCCTCGCTCGCTGTCCGTGGCGAGTCCGGCCCAGTAGGATTGCATCGGCTCGCCGACGAGCGGAATGCGAATGAGCCATTCCGGCGGCGGGGGCAAGCCCTGCGTGCGATACTCCTGCACACGCGCCAGAAGCGCCGTGAGGTTTTCATCGAGCGCCGTGGCCGACAGCACGAAGGGCAGCACGGTCACGAGAATCACGAGCGTGGACATGATGGCAGCTGAGAGCGTGCGGCGATGGCCGAATAGCCGTTCCAGCCGCTGGAGCAACGGCCACGTGGCGAAGCAGATGACCGCCGCCCAGAGAATGGAGGATACAAACGGCGCCACCACCAGCAAACAGCCACCCGCAATGAGCGCCATCAGCGATACACCGGCAATCACCTCGACGCGTTTGGTCAAATCCATGTCATCGACTCCCTGTACAATCCGATGTCACATGATAGGCAAACCCGCCGGCGTCTGCAAGCCCCAATGCTTCTTCCATGCGCGTGACTTCCGCCTCCGACAAAGAATCGAAGTGGCTTGAGCGTTTGCGCGCGGAGAGCTTGCCCTTGTTCTGCAAGCACGCCTGAATGAAGAGAGCGATCTTCCGGTCCGGCATATCGACAATCTCCTGGACGGCCTTCTTGATCTCGTCAAAGTTGGCGAGGAACGCCAGTTCGTCGCCGAGTTCGGTGGCGATGGTCTGCTCAATGAAATGAAACAGAGATTCGGTTTGCGAAGTCATGTCAATGAACCGATACCAAAGGGCCGTGTCGTTCTCCACGGTCATTCGGCCCTGTCCATCCATCGTGTATTCGACCTGGGCCATGAGCGGACGAGAGAATGCCGCCAGCGATTCATCGTAGTCGGACAACAGCCTGAGCATGGATGCAGACACGGGGAAGATGATGCCCGCAGGGGTGAACTGGCGCCGCGCCAGGATGTTGTGGATCAGGAATCGGTGAATACGGCCATTCCCATCCTCAAACGGGTGCAGGAAGACAAATCCGTAGGCCACGGCTGCGGCTTGAATCACGGCCGGCACGTCTCCCGTTTCCATGCGCTGATGGGCGGCCACCAGGCCGTCCATCAGCCCAGTCAGATCCTCCGGCTTTGGGCAGACGAAGTGAACGATTTCCTTCTGTGACGACACCATTTCTCCCACGTAGTTCTGGCCGGTTCGATAGTGGGTGTCTCGAAAACGCGGATCGACGATGCGGTTCTGCAGGTCGAGCAACCGGTCCTTCTCGCAGAAATCCTCTTTTCCCGCCAGTTGCAGCAACGCCACGAACCGCTCCGTACGGCTCGAACTGGGCTTGATGTGCTCGATCTCAAACGACGACTTCGTCTCCTTTGTGTAGAGGTAGCTCATGGCCCGCTTCAGCACCAGGGGCGAATAGCGCGACACGAGCTTCCGGCATCGCGCTGGTAGGTCGGCCTTGTCGAACCCGCGCAAGGGTTCGGTCCGTCGGATCGTCGGACAGAATTGCGCGTTACCCAAAAGGTTGTCGTTGATTCGCTGACGGCGGACCGGACGCGTGACCCGGGTTGTGTAATACTCGTCGGGATCGAGAAGATCGACGTAGTTGCCCGTGTTCAGATCGTCCAGAGGAAGGACTTTGCCCGTCAGCATCTCATACAGGAACCACAATCGGCGCGCATACTTTCCAACCGGCAGCGACTGGATGTAGCCCAGGACTTCCTCCATGGCAAAGACCCGGAACAGGCTGGCCAGGATGGCAAGATTCGTGCCGTCGTACTTGATGGCGAATTCGAGGTGATCGGCGACCTTGTCGCCGGGCCAATATTTGGCAGGATAGGTTTCCTCGACCAAGCCTCCGGCCGATTTAGTTCGGTGGGTGCCGCTGGCGGCGATCAAGGACTTGTGCCAGTTGGGGATCACCTCCAACCCCAATCGCTCAACCAGAGCGGCATACCCGGCCGGTCTGGCGGTTGTGGCTTTCTTTCCGCTTTCGCCCATATCAATCCCCCGAAAAACAGTTACGCCATTAGAAATACACTTATTTCGGTGCCATCTGCAAGAAAAACAATTACAACGGAACGTTTCTGGGTGCGATTGCAAAAAGTTGCAATCGCACAGTATTCAGAAGTCAGTATTCAGAATTCAGGAGTTACCTACCAACACGTTATGACAGTTATCCTGGCGTTGTTCCTG
>JBIJDW010000038.1:0-14014 GCA_044343885.1 Kiritimatiellia bacterium | reverse complement strand
CAGGAAACGTGGATTGGCCCTCTTGGCGATTTGCCTATTGAGCGGGTGGACATGTCCACGGTGGTCATCCTCGGTGGTGCGGACACCGCCGTTCTGGGCGGCCGGATGGTGACTCGCCGCGGCTATCAAGAAGGTGGCAGGTGTTAGGGGATAGGTGGGAGGTGTTAGGTGGCGCAACTGAATTCATTTCGAGATCTCAAGGTGTATCAGAAACTGAAGACGCTTCATCTGGAGGTGCATCAGGAGACACTTACTTTCCCAAAGTTTGAGATGTACGAACTGGGCTCACAGGTCAGAAGATCATCCAATGCCGCGCCGGCGATACTCGCGGAGGGATGGGGAAGCCGGCATACCAACATCTACATCGAGGCCATCAACCGCGCCATGGGCGAGGTCCGAGAAACCCAGCATCACATGGATGTTGCCAAAGACAAGGGATATCTGACCGAACCGCGTTTCCGCGATCTTGATACGCGCTACGACGAGTGTGGTCGCATGCTGGAGGGTTTGCACCAATCACTCAGCGAGTGGCAGGGAACGACCCGCACAGGGAAAGTCGTGCGCGAAGATCCCCTTACGTACGGCTCGGACTCGTCCGACTGGGACCAAGTCACCGAAATCACCCTTCACCGCGATGAGGAGACGCTCCCATGGACCCTCTAACCCCTCCCACCTCCCACCTAACACCTCCCACCTCCCACCTAACACCTCCCACCTCCCACCTCTCACCTGCTTCCTTCTCCGCGATGTGCATTGCCGCACCGCATTCCGGCGCGGGTAAGACCACGGTCACCTTGGGGCTTCTCGCGGCGCTCCGCCGACGCGGCCTAGCCGTGCAGCCGTTCAAGTGCGGGCCGGACTACATTGACCCTGGGCATCACCTTCGGGCCTGTGGCGTGGTTTCGCGCAACCTGGATACCTGGATGATGGGCGAAGACGCCGTCAGGGCCTGCTATGCGAAAGCATCGCGTGAGGCTGACGTGGCGGTGGCCGAAGGCGTAATGGGATTGTTTGACGGTGCGTCAGCGGACCGGATGGAAGGCAGTTCAGCCCACGTGTGCCAGGTGCTCGATGTCCCCGTCATTTTGGTGGTGAACGCCAAGGCCATGGCCCGCTCGATCGCCCCCTTGGTCAAGGGATTCGCCGAGTTCGACCCCCGGGTGAGAATCGTCGGCGTGATCGCGAACAACGTCTCAACGGAAAGCCATGCCCGGATACTGACGGATGCTCTGGCATCGTCGGGGTTGCCGCCGCTGCTCGGATCTCTGCCGACAAAGCCGGAATGGTGCCTTCCCGAGCGACACCTCGGCTTGATCGCCGACACGGAGTCGGGTGTCGACGCGGACTGGTTTCAGTCCCTCGCGGTCGGCATCGAGCAACACCTGGATATCGCTCACCTGCTGCGCCTCTGCGAAACCGCCCGCCCGGCCACTCTCCACCCTCCACCGTCCACCGTCTCTCCCCGTCTCCCACCGCTCTCCGTGCGCATCGGCATCGCGCGCGACGCCGCCTTTCATTTCTACTACGAGGACAACCTCGATCTTCTGCGCGAGGCTGGCGCCGAACTGGTCCCGTTTTCTCCACTGGCCGACTCCGCACTCCCGCCTGCGCTGGACAGTCTGTACATCGGCGGCGGATTCCCGGAGATGTTCGCTCGCACGCTGGCAGAGAACGTTCGCATGCGGGAGAGCATCCGTGCCTTCGCGAAAACCGGCGCCGTCTACGCCGAGTGCGGCGGATTGATGTGGCTGGGGCGCACGCTGACCGATGGCGATGGACGGTCTTGGGAGATGTGCGGAGCTTTGCCCGTGCACACGGGCATGGGAAAGCGCGCGCAGCGGCTGGGATACGTCGAGGCCACGACGCTGGAGGCGGGCCTGTTGGGACCGAAAGGAACGGTTCTGCGCGGCCATGAGTTCCACTGGTCGTCCATCGTGCGCGAGGATGAGGCGACACCTCCCGCCTATGCCGTCCGCTCAGCCCGGAATGACACGATGCGCGAGACCGGCTTGCGGGCGGAAAGGGTCTGGGCATCGTATCTTCATTTTCATTTCGCGTCCCAGCCGGTTGTCGCGCGAAACTGGGTAAACCACCTGCTCGCGTGTCGCCCACATCCCAAGACACGCTAGTCTTTCTGACTCACCCCCGCGCCGCTGAAGGTGGCCATTTGGTTGTAGATATTCATCGATGCTTCGATGATGGTCATGGCGAGGGCCGCACCCGTGCCTTCACCGAGGCGCATGTCGAGGTCCAGCACCGGTCGCGCCTTAAGGGCCTGCATGATGACGCGATGGCCGCGTTCCTGGGAAAGATGGCTGAAGATCAGGTACTCGCGGGCATTCGGGCATATGGCGCAAGCGGCGACGGCGCCGGCGGTCGAAATGAAGCCGTCCACCACCACGGGCAGACGGTTGGCGGCGCCACCCAGCACCAGGCCGGCGATCCCGGCAATCTCGAATCCGCCGAGCGCAGCCAGGGTCTCGACGGGATCGGACAGCCGGGCGCGATTGACGGCAAGCGCGCGTTTGATGACCTCGATCTTGTGTGCCAGCCTCTGATCGTCAATGCCTGTGCCACGGCCCGTGATGTCCTCGACGGGGCAGTTCAGATAGGCGGCGAGAAGAGCCGTCGCCGGGGTCGTGTTGGCAATGCCCATGTCTCCCGTGCCGAGCATCGTCACGCCATCCCGTGCCGCCGCCTCGGCCAACTCGATACCCGCAGCCAGAGCCGTCTCGGCTTCCGCACGGGTCATGGCGGGCCCGACCGCGATGTTGTCCGTGCCGCCACGAATTTTATTGCGGCACAAGCCTGGAGCGTTCTCCAGCGGGGAAGCGACCCCCATGTCCACCACCACCAATTCGGCATTGACGTGGCGCGTCAGCACGTTGATCGCCGCGCCACCGGCAAGCATGTTCAGAACCATCTGGGGCGTCACTTCTTGGGGATAGGCGGATACCCCCTCGGCCGCCACTCCGTGGTCACCAGCAAAACAATAGATGCGTTTGGCCCCTAGCTTGGGCCGGGGTGTGCCTTGAATCAGGCAGTACTGTAGCGCCAGTTCCTCCAGTCGGCCCAGGCTGCCTTGCGGCTTGGTCAAGTCGTCGAGGTGCGCGCGCACATGAGGTTCCAGTGCGCGGTCCAAAGGGCGGATAGCGTTCATCGTCTGTTCGTGCTTCTTCATGTGTTCTCCATTCCTCCTTCGTTGTCAGCCCGTGCGTGCCTCATGCAACGGCACAGCGTGGACTGTCAACTGTGGAAACAAACGGCCCCCAGAACAAGCACGGTCGTCTCGACCAGCTCGCTGTTGGCTCCGAGAATATCACCGGTCACGCCTCCCACGCGGCGTCTGCAGTATGCGCCGTAGATCCCCGTAACGGCTGCCGCAATGAGAAAGGCGTAAGCCCAAAGGCTCCATGATCCGGGCACCATCCAGCTGGCCAGCAACCCCAGCGCCACTGCACCCGCCAGATGCCGTGGGCGCGCCTCTCTGACGAACGGGGCACCCGTTCCACCCTCGGTTCGGGCATACGGCAGCGCCACAGCTAGGACCGATTGTGACAGGCGCGACAGTACGAACGGAACCGCAATCCACCACACGTGGCCACCTTCGCTCAGTCGCTGCATGCTCGTCCATTTCAGCAAGAGGATGCCGATCAGGGCGATCACGCCAAACGCCCCCACATGCGGATCTTTCATGATCGCGAGGGTCTGCTCGCGGGACTTCCCGCCTCCGAACCCGTCGGCGCAGTCCGAAAGGCCGTCGAGATGGAGACCACGCGTCAGCCAGCAGCCCATGACCAGAGCGACAGCGGCACTTCCCGCCGCCCAGCCGTGCGAGGCCCACACTACGAGTTGCTGAATGCCGGCGACCGCCAGTCCCACCATCAGCCCGACTCCCGGCAGCCAAGGAAGAGCGCTGGCCATGCTTCCGGCTTCCGGTCCGGGACAAGGAATACGCGTGAGGGTGCGCACGGCCGTCACGAAACCGCCCAGGGCTTCGTGTAAGGAACCACTGAGTGTGTCGGTCTTCACGGCAATAACGTGCCTTTCAGTGCAAGCGGAAGGCCGCATGCCACGAATACAACGACGTCCGCCACCTCCGCCACTTTTTGGTTCACAAATCCCTGGATGTCGCGAAATCGGCGCCCCATCGCATGTTCCGGCACAATGCCCATACCGACTTCGTTGGTCACCAGCACGATATTCAAAGGAGGATTTCGTAGAACAACGAGCAGTTCATCGATCTCGGCGTACCATCCGTGGTCGTCGCCATGATGATGCATCAGGTTTCCCAGCCAGACCGTGAGACAGTCGATGAGCACGACATCCGTGGCGGGCGGGACACGCCGGATGACGCCGGCGAGGTCAATCGGTTCCTCCAAGGTGAGGAACCGTTCGCCTCGTTCCGTCTGGTGGATGGCAATGCGGTGGCGCATTTCATCATCGAAGGCCATGGCCGTCGCGATGAACGCACGACGCGGGTAGCGTAGCGCGTGCGAAAGGGCCAACCGGCTCTTTCCGCTGCGCGCCCCGCCCGTATAGACTGTAACGCCAGAATTCATAGTATTCGCTCCATCAAGCTCAACGACTCCTCCAATCGAACACGGTCGAAGACTTCGAGCGTCACAACCCGTTCACGCTCCCCACCGTTCGTGAACCGGGAAAGTATCCTGGAAAGCAATCCCTGATCCAGATGCGAAACGGCGCGGTGGTCCTTGCCGTTCACCACGCCATGCAGGTGCAGGATTCGCACGCGCGGCCAGTAGCGGTCAAGGGATTGCAGCACCTCTCGCCCCTCCAGGATCAAATGTCCCACGTCCACGCAGACCGACAAACCGTATTCCTCGATCAGGTCCTCGATCCATTCGAACGGGTAGTCCAGCGTTTCGACGCAGAGGTCTTCCGGTTCCATGCCGTGCGCCAGGATTTCATGCACCGACCGAGCCAGGCTCTGCCGCCAGCATTGCCGGTCGTCTTCGTTCGTTGTCCGCCAGCCCGACAGGGGCAGATGGAGGACATAGGCAAACGGTGTCAACGCGGAAAGGGCTTGCGCGGCCCGCACGATCTTTCCGACCGAACGCCGTCGGTTCTCGTCGTTCGTGCAGCCCGGTTCGATGTCCAGAGGAAGATGGACGGTATAGGTCAACCCGTGGCATCCAGCCAGTTGCTTCAGAGTGGTCACGACCTGGCCGGACGGCAATGAAGAGCGTTCGTCCGACTCCATGACCAGAATCTCCACGTCGTCCACATGCGAGGCGAGGAACTCGACGTTGGGCACGATGTCGGCGGGGATCACATAAGAGGGCGCTCCCAACCGAAAAGGCAAGCGACGCTGATGCGTATGATCAGGGACGACAATCTGTGTGCTTTCCTGTTCCATGAGCCACATCTGCCCCTCGATCGGGGACGGAAACAGAAAACGCGCCGGGCGCTTCCTGATGTTCAGGAGACCGCCTGGCGCGTCTGGTGCCCGTCGAGGGGCTGGAGGGTCCTGTCAAACCGGAAACCGCCGGCGTGAACAGTGCCGCTCCCCATGACGCGAAGGAGTCTTCCCATGTCTTGCGAATCGGCACGTCTTCTGGCTCACGGCTTCCAACCTTCGTCCAGCCTTCTCACCCCTGCGGGCAATGGCTCTTGGACGTTGTATCCGTTTACAGCGGCGCGACCGCGTCCGATTTTCACGAACTTCCGTTTGCCGATTCGCGCTTGAAACCGGGTCAGCGTATAGAAGGTGCACGGGGAAGTCAAGGGGAATACGATCATTGCGCAATTTGCCTCTACCCAGCGGGGGCGTTTGTGGTATGATCCTTGAAATCAAGGAGGTCTTTATGTCGTTCAAAAAATGTGTGTATGCAATGATTCTGGTGTGCGGGCTTTCGGCGCAGGCGCAGATGGAGGCGATGCCACAGGCCAAGTTGGCGTCCGCCTATCTGGTCAAAATCACCGACATGGTCAAAGAGGATTCGTACGAGGTGATGTCGGGTGAGGAGGTCAAGGCGCTACAGAAGACCATCAGCGACGAGGCACGTGTTTTCAACGCGGCCATGATCGCGGTCAAGAAGGCGTGGGGCGAAGACGAGCTGACGAAGGGGACGGCTTTTCCCTCAGCCGCATTCAGCGTGCGGAAAATGCAGCAGCAGGGCCCCTTCTCTTTAGAGCTGGCCAATAAGAAGAAGGATCAGACGATTGACCGGGAGTGCGCCGCCATGGATCGGGAGAAGGATCGGGATAAGATAAAGAAGGAGCAAGACCAAAAGAATGGTATTCAGGAAAAGAAGCCGTCAGAGAAGGAATTGGAGAAGGCCGCCAAGCGCGAAACGGCCCGGCAAAAAGCCCATGATCAATTGCTCGCGAAGATAGCGGAATTGCTCAAGCGGGATGTCCCGAAAAAAGGGTTGTGATTCGATAGGTCCGTTTGCAGGGTGTGATGGAGTGTGCGATGGCCTTTCGAATAGCAGCATGGTCTCTGAAACGGCGTAACCGGGCGGTGGAGGCTTTTCTCAACCGACCGGCATTTGACGCACGGGCCGAGGCGGCGGCCGCAGAGGTTCTTGCGGCGATCCGGCGTGAGGGCGAGCCGGCGGTTCTGGCAGCGGCAAAGCAATTTCAGGGCGGCGTCGAGCTGACGGGATCGGCATTGAAAGTGACTGCGTCGGAGCTGCGCAAAGCCCTCCAGTGCATTCCGCCTGCCGCGATTCAGGCCGTTTGCGAGGCCCACGCCCGTGTGGAGGCGTTTGCTCGCGCGGGATTGCGCAAGCCGTGGAAGATGCGGACTCCCGGAGGCGGCTTTCTCGGCGAGCAATTCACGCCGCTCGACAGGGTCGGCGTCTATATCCCGGGTGGCACGGCGCCGCTGGCGTCGACGGCGGTGATGACCGCGACGCTGGCCCAGGTCGCGGGAGTGCGAGAAATTGTGGCCTGCACGCCGTGCGCGCCTGATGGATCGATCAATCCGGTGTTGCTCTTTGCCCTGAAGCTGTCGGGCGCGACGGAGATTTACCGAGTCGGTGGCATCCAGGCGATTGGCCTGATGGCCTACGGCACGCGGCGGGTGCGGCCGGTGCAGAAGATCGTCGGCCCCGGAAATGCTTATGTCACCGCCGCCAAGCGCCAGGTGTATGGCACGGTGGCGATTGATCAGGTGGCCGGTCCGAGCGAGATCGCGATCCTGGCCGATGCGTCGGCCAAGCCCGCTTGGGTGGCGGCGGATCTACTGTCGCAGGCAGAGCACGGCAGCGGATTGGAGAAGGCGCTGCTGGTGACGGACAGCGCGAAGCTGGCCCGCGCGGTGGTGGCCGAGGTCACGCGCCAGACGGCCCGGTTGCCGCGGCGTGCGGCGGTCGAGGCCGTGATCAGCGGCGGCGGCATCCTGGCGGTGATCGTTCCAGATCTCGATCAGGGAATGGAATTGTGCAACCGGTTTGCGCCGGAGCATTTTGAGTTGATGACCGCCGACGCGCCGACGCGCGTAGCGGCCGTTCGCGCGGCGGGTGCGGTATTTATCGGCTCCTGGACACCCGAATCGGCCGGTGATTTCGTCGCCGGACCGAGCCATGTGCTGCCGACCGGAGGCGCGGCTCGGATGTTTTCGGGGCTGACGGCGGATGATTTTCGGAGACGGACCAGTCTGGTTCGGTTCACCCGACGCGACTTGGTCGAAACGCGCGGGGTGATCGAAACCTTCGGCGCCGTGGAGGGGCTGGACGCCCACGCACGGTCGGCCTCGGTTCGTTTCGACAAGGAATGAACGGAGTTTACCCATGAGCCGGTATGTGACACGCGCCGTGCAGGCATTGCAGGCCTACACGCCGGGCGAGCAGCCCCAGGCGGCAGGCATCGTCAAACTCAACACCAATGAAAACCCCTACCCGCCGAGTCCGGCGGTGGGCCAGGCGCTCGCGGCTTTGGATCCGGCGCGTCTGCGCCTCTACCCTAACCCGCTGTGCACCACGGTGCGCGAACGGATCGCCAGCATCCACGGGTGTTCGTCGCGGCAGGTGTTTGTCGGCAATGGATCGGATGAAATTCTGGCCTTGTGTACGCGGGCGTTTGTGGAGGACACCGGTTCGGTCGGTTACTTCGATCCCTCCTACTCGCTCTATCCGGTCCTGGCAGACATCCGGAAGGCGGAGAAGCGTCCGGTCGCCTTGAGCGACCATTTTCTCTGGCAGATGCCGGCGCGGTATCAGGCGTCGTTGTTCTTTTTGACCAACCCCAACGCGCCGACGAGTCTGTTGTTTGAGTACGCGACCGTGGCGGCATTTTGCACGTCATTCGACGGCGTGGTGCTCATTGACGAGGCGTATGCCGATTTCGCCCGAAGCACCTGCATGGCGTTGGCGATGCGTCCGGATAATGAAAACACGCTGGTGATGCGGACGCTCTCAAAAGCGTTTTCGCTGGCCGGCCTGCGTTTCGGCTATGTCGTCGGTTCCGAACCGCTGATCGCCGCGTTGTACAAGATCAAGGACTCCTACAATCTGGATGTGCTGGCCCAAGTGGCCGGACTGGCCGCATTGAACGATTTGGAGCACATGCGGGCGAACGTGCGTCGCATTCAGGATACCCGATCGCGCCTGACGGCCGAGCTGCGGCGGCGCGGGTGGACGGTGCTGGACTCCGAGACTAACTTTCTCTTTGCGCGGCCGCCGCAGGGCCGCGCGGTCGAACGCTTCGAACAGTTGCGCGACGCCGGCATCTATGTCCGTCATTTCCCAAGCCCGCGCACCGGTGACTACCTGCGCATCACGATCGGAACGGATGAACAGGTTGATGCCTTTCTCCGACAGATTCCAGCCTAATGACGTTTTTTGGAAGAGCCTCCCATGTCACAACCACGGACCACCGAAACCCTGAATCAGCGCAACCCCTCCTTCGACAACCGGCTGCGCCCCACGCGCTTTGAGGACTTCGTGGGGCAGGAACGGGTGCGCGAGCGGCTGTTACTGGCCGTGGAGGCGGCCAAACGGCGCGGCGAGTCCCTCGATCATGTGATCCTCTCCGGTCCGCCCGGTCTGGGCAAGACGACACTGGCCTACATCTTAGGCGAGGCCATGGGGGTGCATGTGAAGGCCACGTCA
This sequence comes from Kiritimatiellia bacterium, assembly GCA_044343885.1. Taxonomy (GTDB): domain Bacteria; phylum Verrucomicrobiota; class Kiritimatiellia; order RFP12; family JAAYNR01; genus VGWG01. The sequence continues at coordinate 4,934 of JBIJDW010000038.1, read as the reverse complement.
GGGCCGGTGATAGACAAGCCGGGCGATCTGGCCGGGTTGCTCACTTCGCTCGAACCGGGGGATATCCTCTTCATTGACGAGATCCACCGGATGCAGCGCACGGTCGAGGAGTACCTCTACTCGGCGATGGAGGATTTTGTGATCGACATCATGATCGATCAGGGCCCGAACGCCCGGTCGGTGCGGCTCGACCTGCCGCGGTTCACGCTCGTGGGAGCGACCACCCGCAGTGGACTAATTTCGGCGCCGCTCCGATCCCGGTTCGGACTCGCCAACCGGCTCGACTATTATTCGGCCGAGACGCTGCAAACCATCGTCATCCGGTCGGCCGCCCGCCTCGAAGTGGCCATTGACAACGACGGCGCGCGGGAGATCGCCTCGCGCGCCCGCGGCACGCCCCGCATCGCCAACAACCTCCTGCGCCGCGTCCGGGATTATGCGCAGGTCCGCGCCGACAGCTTCATCAATCGCGTGGTCGCCTCCGAGGCGCTGGCGATGCTGGAGATCGATCCGTACGGTTTGGACGAGATGGACAAACGGCTGCTGGAGGCACTGGCGGTGAAATTCGGCGGTGGCCCCGTCGGGTTGACCAATCTGGCCGTTGCGGTTGGAGAGGAACCCGACACGATCGAAGAGGTTTACGAACCCTACCTGATCCAGGAGGGGTATCTGGAACGCACCTCTCGCGGACGGATGGCGACTGATCTGTGCTACGCTCGCCTCGGGCTGACGACAGAAAACCGAAGAAGCGCCCCCAACCAAGCCGAACTGCGGTTGTCAGCGGGGCAGCGGATGATTTAACCTAAAAAAGGCTATAGGCTGAAAGACAGTAAGGCTATAAGGTTGAAAATGAAAAGGTTCCGGTTAGATTCGCACGCACCCCATGGGGAACCGACCCCATTCGCATAACCGATTGCCATCCAAGCCTTACAGCCTCACATCCTTACAGTCTGACAGCCTTACAGCCTTACAGTCTTCTGCCCTTTTTAGGTTTAATAAATGAGCGCTTCGGCGCCGTACATCTGCTGATAGAATAGGCAGATCAGAATCCCCGTCACAATGATGGATGCCGCCGCCGCGACAATAAAGGCGGGGTTGCACGTGTCGGCGATCGGGCGCTGCACCAGTTCCGGCTGCAGCGGCGTCAGGGCGACGTCTTCTGCGGGTTCACCGGCCGTGAGAGCCGAGGCGGAATCCATGCCGGGGCGCTTGACACGAATCGTTCGTTTTTGCGTCAGCGGAACAGCACTGGTCGTTGCGGATGCTAAAGGAACCTCTGGATCGGGCAATCGGGATGTTTTTCGTGATGGGGGCGTCTCTGGGACGGACGGAGTGAACCGCGGGGTGGGCACGGGAACATGCGTGCCCGGTTGAACCACAGGTACTTTCAAGGTCGGCATTTCGGACGGACGCTTCAGCCGGATCGTTTTCGGCGCGCCTTCAACGCCTGCCTGCGCCACAGGCACGGGATTGGAGATGTCCGTCTGAGCGGAACTGATCGCCGACTCCAGAGAAATACGCGATGTTTTTGATTTGACCGCCTGCATCTGCTGAGCGGACAGCGGTGTCGGACCGGGTGGCAGCGGATTGGATCCCGGTATCGGTGTATGGCCGATAGGTCCGGGAACCGTCGGACGAACCATGCGGAGGGTCTTGGGTGCCGACTCAGATGCCTGTGGAAGAACAGGCACCATAGGCTGGATTGAGTTGGCCTGAATCTCCAGCAAAGCCGTGATGCCGGGATTGGACACAGTCGGCCCAGGCTTGGGGAACGGCGATTCTTTCGGGGGAGGGGTCGGGGTGGGTGTCGTATCCTGTTCTGCCATAGGGTGCCTCCGTTTACACGGGCGGTCAGACCGCCATTACTTCCATTTCCTTGTGCTTCAAATCGGTGTCAATCTGGCCGATATGCGAATCGGTTGATTTCTGAATTTCGGCAAATCCGGAATCGCGGTCATCCTCCGTGACGGCGCCCTTTTTCTGGAGCGCCTTGACTGCATCATTAGCGTCACGCCGGACATTGCGGATGGCGACACGGGCTTCCTCGGACAACCGCTTGGCCACTTTGACGATCTCCTTGCGGCGTTCTTCGCTCAACTCGGGAATCGGCAACCGGATGACGCGGCCATCGTTGCGTGGCGTGACGCCCAGGTTGGCCGCCAGAATGGCCTTCTCGATGTCGGCAAGCGCAGTCGGGTCGTAAGCGTTGATCACGATCAGACGCGGTTCAGGTGCCGAGATGCCCGCAATATCGCGCAGTCTTGTCAGTGTCCCGTAATAAGGCACCTGCACGTTCTCCACTAGGGCGGGCGACGCCTTGCCGGTGCGGAGACCGGCAAACTGCTCCTTCAACACCTTGACTGTGTTGTCCATTTTTTCTTCGGAATCCAGAAGCACATCATCCACGGTTTCCATCTCGGCTACTCCTCGTGAAACGGTTTAGTCCTCGGCGGCGTCCGTCACCAGCGTGCCGATCTGCGCGCCGCAGACAATCCGTTCCAAAGCCAGCTTGTCAAAAAAATCGAATACAATAATGGGGATTTTGTTGTCCATGCACAAGGCAAAAGCGGCGGAATCCATGATCCGCAGTCGCTTGCGCAGTGCGACTTGATACGACACCGTCTCATAGCGCACGGCGTCCGGGTTTGTTTTGGGGTCGTCGGAGTAAATGCCGTCGACCTTGGTGGCCTTGAGCAGCACGTCGGCGCCCACCTCATTGGCCCGGAGCGCGGCGGCGGTGTCGGTGCTGAAATACGGGTTACCTGTGCCGCCCGCAAAAATGACCACGCGCCCTTTTTCCAGATGGCGGACCGCTTTGCGCTGGATGAAGGGCTCGGCCACCTGGGGCATGTCAATCGAGGTTTGCAGACGGGTTTGCAGCCCCACGCGTTCGATGGCGTCCTGCAAGGCAAGACCATTGATGATGGTGGCCAGCATGCCCATGTAGTCGCCCGTGGTCCGAGCGAGTCCGCTGGCCTCGCCGGCGGCCCCGCGGAAAATGTTCCCGCCGCCGAGCACCACCGCGATCTGCACGCCCAGTTCGGAAATTCGTCGTATGCGCTGGGCGACATCCGCCACGACGGCTGGGGCGATGCACTCGCCGGTTTCGGAGTTGCCCAGAACTTCGCCACTCAGCTTCAGCAAAATCCGGTTGTAACGAATCTCTGGTTTTTGCTCTTGAGCCAAACGTCACCTCAGTGCTTGTTTTTTACGTCGCAGCTAGGATAGCGGAAAATGGGCGGCAGGACAATACGAAAAATTAGGCGCATCCACATTGACACCCGCCCGTCGTTCTGTTATCTTCTGCGCTCACTTTGTGACGTTATCCTAAAGAGGAAATACGCATGGCCATTCAAAAGAAGGCAGCACGCAATAAACCCCAAAAATCGATCCCGCCGGCCGCTGCGGCGAAAAAAAAGGGCAGCGTAAAACCGATGGGCCGGCAATCTCCCGGAAAGCCGGTCACAGCCGTCCCGCCTGGCAGGAAAGCTCAGCCAGCGGCAACTCTCAAGAAGAAGACGGCGGCGGCCCCGGCGGCTCGGAAGACGGTGGTCGCCCGCCCGGCTCAAGCCCCGGGAAAGAAAACGGCCGCACCCCATCGATCCCCTGTGAAGCCTGCCGCGAAGCCGGTCTCAGCTCCTGTCTCGCGCGTCCCGGAGAAAAAACGCAATCCGGGAGAGGTCAAATTTTCAAAAAAAGATCTGGATGGTTTCAAGGACCAACTATTCGTGCTGCACGAGGACCTGACCGGGCAAATCGGCAAGATGCGGAAGAACGCCCTGCGACGAGACGACGAGGTCAACGTGGAAGAAGACGGGTCGGATGCCTTTGACCGGCTGTTCACGCTGGAACGGGCCGGCACGGAACAAGAGACGATCAACCAGATCACGAATGCGCTCCGAGCCATCCGCGAGGGCGCCTACGGTGTGTGCGACGCCTGCGGCGGCCTGGTTGAAAAGGCCCGGCTTCAGGCATTGCCGTTTGTGAAGAACTGCATGGGCTGTCAATCGGAGATGGAACGTCACCGGACACGGGGCGGCGCCCTCCCGCGCAGGAAAATTCCATGATTGCCCGCGCACTGGCCGTCATGAGTTTGATTATCGCTGCCGATCAGTGGACCAAAATGCTGGTCTTGCGCGTGTTCCCCGCGACGGGTGACGGAATGGTGCTGCTCGCAGGTGTTTTTGACATTCGCCATGTTCAAAATGCGGGCGCGGCCTGGGGCATGCTTCAGGGCCGACAGGCGCTGCTCATCGTCTGTGCGGTTGCCGCGCTGGTCTGGATGGCCCTGCAGATGAAGCGTACGTTTCTCCCCCTTCGTTTCGGTTGGGTGACCTGGGGACTTCTAGCCGGGGGCATCATCGGCAACGTGATTGATCGATGTTATCGCGGGGTTGTCGTCGATTTCATCGACTTTCACTGCATCCGCTTTCCCACGTTCAACGTGGCCGACATGGCCATCTCGGTGGGCGTCGCGAGTTTGATCCTCTCTCAATGGCTGCATGAACGGGAGCACAAACGATCCGCACCGAAAGGCTGACGGAACGATGAAAACGATGCAGGCTATGAAACGCAGTGTCGGGGCCATCCGGGGCGTGTGCAGTAGTTATTTTCGAAGTGTGTTCGACTTGACCCCAGAAGAGCGCCGGGTGGTGATGCTGATCGCGGCGCTGTTTATTCTCGGTCTGGTCGTCCGGCTGCTGCGGGGGTGATCAAGCAAAAGCTGAAAACGGAACGCTGAAATTGAACCCCGTTCCTTCTCATTTTCCAGCCCGGCTTTCAACTTTCTCTTCTACCCGCCCTCGCACCAGCGCCTTTCAGCGTTCAGCTTTTCTCTTCAGCGAGACGCCATCGACCCGCTTCCGCGCCTTCACCCACATCCCCACTCACCCACCCACACACTCTCCTTACGCCTTCCTTCTCTCTGGCCGCAG
>JBIJDW010000282.1:0-4634 GCA_044343885.1 Kiritimatiellia bacterium | reverse complement strand
CCAGAAGGCGGCGGCGGAACTGGAGAAGGCCAGCACCTGAGAGCCTGTCGGACTTCATGCATCAATGCCACGCGCCTAACGATGACACTAAAGCACGGGCTTTGAATCGTCGTTTACGGTGCTGGGGTCAGATAATTCGTCACCCAAATGCTTAGTGCTCGCTGTAGAGATCGGCCGTCGCAAAGTGGGCGTCGCAGGTGTGCCGGAGACCGAGGCGCCGGAGGCCCACCTCGTCGCCCGCGCTGACGATGTGCGTCAGATGAACCTCGCAGTCCCGCAACTCGGGCAGATGATCGAGCGCGGCTTGGGCCGCCGGATTGGAGGCCGAGCTGATGGCTAGGGCAATCAGGGTCTCATCCAGGTTCAGGCTCGCGTGCTTGCCGATCAGCACATCTCGTTTCATCCGCACGATTGCCTTGACGACGTCGGGCGACAGCAAATGAATCGCGTCGGGAATGCCGGCCATCAGCTTGACCGCGTTCAGGACCATAGCGGATGCGGCATGCATGAGCGTCGAGTTCTTTCCCACCACGATGCGGCCATCGCCCAGCTCCAGCGCCGCGCCGCAGCAGATGCCGTGATCCCCCTTGCCGCTGGCCGCGCATTCCTCCGCCGCCGTCCGCGCCGGCTTCACCACCAACCGGTCGATCGGCGCGATCCGCAGTTCCTGCATGAGCATCTCGATGCGCGTGACGGTCTCGCGCTCCGTCATGCCCAAGGCGTATTCGCACGCATGACGGAAGTACCGGCGGATGACCTCCTGCAGCGCCGCGTCACGGACCGTCAGGTCGTCGACAATGCCGAAGGCGACACGGTTGACCCCCATGTCCGTGGGCGACTTATAGGGGCACGGGGCCTGTGTGATCCGCTCCCAAATCGCACGCACGAGCGGAAACGCGGCGATGTCGCGATTGTAATTGACCGCCGTCTTGCCATGCGCCTCGAGATGGAAGGGGTCGATCATGTTGACATCCTGCAGGTCCGCCGTGGCCGCCTCATAGGCGACGTTGGCCGGATGCTTGAGCGGCATGTTCCAGACCGGGAATGTCTCGAATTTGGCGTAGCCCGCGAGACGGCCGTGATGGCGGTCGTGGTAGAGATTGGTCAGACAGGTTGCCAGCTTGCCACTGCCCGGCCCCGGACCCGTCACCACGACGATCGGTCGCTCGGTCACGATATAGGGATTGGCGCCGTAGCCCTCTTCGCTGACGATCGTCCCGATGTCGGTTGGATAACCCCGCGTCGACCGGTGGCAGTAGACCTCGACGCCGCGCCTCTCCAGCTTGGACTTGAATTGCTTGGCCGCCGGCTGGCCATCGTAACGGGTGATCACCACCGCGCGAATGAAAAGCCCCGCCTCGCGCAGGTCGTCAATCGTCTTCAGCGCATCGGCATCGTACGAGATCCCAAAATCGGCCCGAATCTTCTTGCGCTCAATATCGCCCGCAAAAATGCAGAGTACGATTTCGGCCTTGTCCCGGAGCTTTTGGAGCAGGCGGATCTTGACGTTTGGGTCGTAGCCCGGCAGCACCCGCGCCGCGTGATAATCGAACATCAGTTTGCCGCCAAACTCCAGATAGAGTTTGTTGCCGAACATCTCGGTTCGGCGAAGGATTTCATCGGTTTGCTGCTGAAGGTATTTCTCGTTATCAAAGCCGGTTTTGCTCATGTCAGTCCTGTTCCTCTGTCGTTCTGGACACCCACGTAATCAACCGGAGCGCAAGTATACTCAAAAACCGGCGGAAGTAAAGGAGCGGGATCCTTTTTTGATATTTTGATTTGCTGTCCGCGCCTATCAGTGATATTCTCACTACGTTCGTTTGAATGCCTTGCACACGCTGTCAACCTGCCATGCCGCTGAACCCTACCATCATTCATCTCGCCAACGTGCTGATGATCGCCGAAGCCGATGGCGCCTTTACGGAGCCGGAAGCCGCTGCCTTACGCGAGATCATGCACCGCATCGGAGCGGACGCGGGTGATCTGGCGGCAGCCCGCGAATGGATGGCCCGCCATTCCCCGTATCGCCTGCAAGTCATCTCCAACTCGGCCGACTCGATGAGAATGATCGAGGATATGGTTTTCATGTCGCTCGCCGATGGCCAGGTCTCGCCCGATGAATCACGGCCGCTGGAGGCGTTTCTGTCCAATCTGGGTTTCGTGCAGGCCGACATGGACCTGATTGTGCAGCGTGTCCGCACCCGCCTGCGCGCCATTCCGACCGCGCCTCACCCGGCTATGCCGACGCGTCGTGATGACGTGGCGGCCATCGCTGGCAAGGCTGCCCGCCACGTCACGCCGCCCCCCATGGCCCCGCGTCCTTCCCCACCCGCCCGCAAACCACCGGCCGCGCCTCAGGGAAAATCCCCGCAGCAGACGCCGATGCCGCAGCCAGCGGCTTCGACCCCCGTCTCCGAGGCGAGCCATGAGCCAGAAAGAAAACCGGCTGAGTGCACCACCCCGCCCGAACCGGCTTCCGAATCCCCGGTTGACCGTTGCGAGCGACGCCGCGCGAGCGCTCCCCTCGGCGCCTGCTATTGTTTCGGCACCCCCGATGAGCCGCTCAATCCCTGGGGCTGCCGCCTCACCCATATGGCCTGGACGGCCGACGCCGATTGGCTCCGCCTCGGTCGCTTTCGCAACAGCGACACGTTCGTCTTCGATCGCGAGGCGATTGCCGCCCGGCTGACCGAACGCCTCGAAAGCGTCAGCGACTGCCCCTTCCTGCTGGCCGGATTCGCCCAACAGGCCGTGTCCGCCCTGCCGTCGCAAGCCACAACGATGGGGCGCTGGCGTCATCATCTCGTCTCGCAGACGGCCCCTTCCGCAACGGCGGTAACCGTTCGCTCATACAGCCATGGGTGCCTCCGGGAAGTCGCAGCCTGGGCCGACGGCCTGGCGCCGACGGATGATCGAGACGCGCGGCAAATGATCAGGCGTGCGGCGCGCCTGACCGGGGTGACTGTCGATCTCACGCTGTTGAATCACACGAAGGAGGCAGACCATGCTTGACTGGTGGAGCCAGCTCTCACAACTCAATCAGACCCTGTACGGCATCGCTGCGTGCATCAGCGTTCCGTTCATCTGGCAATTGATCGCCTCGGTGATCGGTCTGTCGGGTGATGTCGATTCGGATGGCATGGACACGGATGGCACCGATGCGGTGGAAACCGTGCTGGCCTTCAAGCTACTCAGCATGCGCGCGTTGCTCACCTTCTTCACCCTCTTTTTCTGGGCGGCCGCGCTCTATGTTGAACGCGGTGGCGCAACCTCGCGTGTCTTCGGCATCTCCGCGCTTTGGGGGCTGGCTGGTATGAGCGCGGTTGCCGGTCTCTTGCATGTCCTGCCCAAACTGGCCCATTCCGGCACGCGTGACCTCGAGTCGGCCCTGAATGCCGAGGCCTTGGTCTACCTGGACATCCCGGCAAACGGCATCGGCGAAATCCGCGTGGCCGTCAGCGGCAGCGTCTGCCACATCAAAGCGCGTTCCGTCGGCGGCGCGGCCATCCCGGCCGGCACGCCGGTCACAGTCTGCAGCCGATATGGCCAAACGATCCTCGTTGTCAAACCGATTTCCAAATCCTGAAACACACGGAGAACCTCCCATGAACACACTGATTCTGACGCTGGCTCAAGCCTCTGCACGCCCGGACACCTTCCCCCGAGAGCTCGGGCTCGGATTGTTGCTGGGCCTCGCACTGCTGCTGACGACCATCACCTTTCTCTCGCGCTATCGCCGCTGCCCCTCGAACCGCATTCTGGTGATCTACGGCAAAACCAGCCACGGGGCGGCCAAGTGCATCCACGGCGGCGCAGCGTTCGTCTGGCCGCTCTTCCAAGCGTATGAGTACCTGGATCTTGAGCCTTTTGTCGTCCCGAGTGATCTCAAGAGCGCGCTCTCCGCAGAAAATATCCGCGTCAGCGTACCGACCACCGTCACGGCCGCCATCTCGATCGAGCCGGGCATCATGGAAAACGCCGCCGTGCGTCTGCTCGGCCAGAGCGCCCAGGACATCCAGAATCAGGCACAAGACATCATCCTCGGCCAGATGCGCGCCGTAATCGCCACGATGCGCATCGAAGAGATCAACCGCGACCGCCAGGCTTTTCTCGGCAAGGTCAATGAGGCCGTTTCCGGCGAGCTCGAAAAAATCGGCCTTTCGCTGATCAACGTGAACATCCGCGACATCGAAGACGACTCGGGCTACATCGTCGCCCTCGGCCGCCGCGCTGCGGCTGAAGCCATCAATCAGGCCAACGTCGACGTCGCCGAACAGGAGCGAACGGGACAGACGGGCGTCGCCGAACGGCAGCGCGACACCCGCGTGGCCGTTGCCGCCGCGAACGCAACCGCCGAAATCGGCGAGGCGAAGGCCAACCGTGACCGGCGCATGCAGTCGGCTGGCCTGGATGCCGAGGCCGTGCATGCCGAGACCGATGCCGATGCCCGCAAGGCCAGTTCGCGCGCCAACCAACACGTGGCCGAGCAGCAAGCGCGCAATCGGGCTGAGTCCGCATCCAAGGAGGCCGACGGCGCGATCCGCGTGGCTCAGGAATTGGCGCAGAAGAAGGCTGAAGAGGCTCGCGCCGAGCGTGAGCGCGCGCGGCTCACGGCCGAAATCGTGGTTCCCGCC
>JBIJDW010000281.1:0-4655 GCA_044343885.1 Kiritimatiellia bacterium | reverse complement strand
TATGGTAACTGCCGTCTTTGAGTTCGAAGTTGACAGCGTTCGTCGATTCCCTTCGATCGGATGAACTCATATAACCTTGCTCACGTGACCCCCAGCGCATGATACCGACATCAACTCTGATGATACGCGAGACTGGAGTTGAAGACTGCCAATGCCATTTCCAGATAGAGCGTCGGATTGCTAGTTCCGTGTTGGTCAAAGTAACATGCGTTGACATCAGGTAGTACACAGCCGATCCAATAATGATTCCCAGGAATAGCGCAAGACTAACGAGTGTGTGCCAGATGGTCGCTCCAACACCCACCTTATCAATCTGTCCGAGATACGTTGTGATAATTCCCGCCGTCATGACTATGGCAAGGCCAAGATGGATGGAGATCTTCAAGGCGCGTTTTCGGGGAATCAGTTGGACGACAACTCGCTCAGGTGTAACCAGAAGTGTCATGGTGCCGTCTTCTGGCAGACGACCCTCTCTATCCTTGGCAATCCGCGCTGGGGAATCAATCTTGGTTTCGCATCGAGGGCATACAGCAATGTCACCGAAGACTTTCGCCCCAGGGGTCGCTTCAGTCACAACTGTTCCACAACATTGGCAGACAAATTCAATCATCATCTTTCTCGAATGCGAACATGGTATTCTGCGACAGAAATAGCAAACCCAAATACCATGCAGGGAATGCTATACGGAAAATTCCGCCTTTACAGTCAACTGGTTATGGTGATAATCTGTCGCATAGCAGGGAATGACAGGGGGTTTGCTATGCGACAGAATGATCAACAGGTGGCCTCTCCGCTGGTTACGGAACCGAAGTGGCCTGAGGGGTACGTGGAGGTTTTGCGGGAGGCTGGCGCGCAGGAGAAAACGATCCCGTTCTGCATCGGCTGGGTCAGGCGCTTCTTCGCGCGGTTTCCTGGACGTCCGCGCCGCGAGCTTGGGCGTACCGAAGTCGAGGCGTTCCTCTCGGAGGCAGCGGCGCGGCCCGGGATCAGTAACTGGCATGTCCAGCAGGCCCGTGACGCGCTGGAACTCTACTACGCGAAGTTCCGAGGGATTGTGTTGGATCCGCGCGAGCCGGTGTCTGTGGTTGAGAAACATTCGCAGCCTCCGGTCGGTCAGGCATCAGCAGCCCGGCCGCCTGTTGACATTCAGAATACATCGGTACCGTACACGAAACCGGCAGGGACTGTCAAGGGTGGAGAGGAAAAAAAAATAGCACCGAAAGCCGAACGTCCAATGCCGAACGCTCAAGCGGGAGAAGCGGGCAACGCGCACGGCTTGTCTGCGTGCGTACCCGCACAGGCAGGCGGTCGCGTGTCACCTGAAAAGAGAGCGGAAATGCAGGACGCCGAAGTGGAGGGAGCGCGAGACGACGGGCGCACGGGAACGGCGACAGGCGGGGGTGCCTGTCCTGCGGGAACGTGCAATTGGGGCGTGCTGGAGGAGCGGATGCGGGATGTCCTGCGGACGGAGCATTACTCTTATTCCACGGAGCAGACCTATGTCGGCTGGGTCAGGCGCTATGTCGCGTTTCACCGCTGGACAAAGCCGTCCACGCTGGAGGCCGTTGACGTGCATGCGTTTCTCCGTCATCTGGCCGTGGAGGAACAGGTGGCTTCATCCACGCAGAATCAGGCGCTGAACGCGGTGGTCTTCCTGTACCGGAAGGTGATCCAGAAAGAGATCGGCGATTTTAGCGACTTCCCCCGCGCCCGGCGCGGGCTGAGGCTGCCCGTCGTGGCCAGCCGCGAGGAGGTGAAGGCGGTGCTCGACCGGTTGAGCGGACGCGAGCGTCTGATCGGCCGGTTGCTCTACGGGACGGGCATGCGCGTCAACGAGGCGCTCGGCCTGCGTGTGCAGGAGATTCAGTTCGACCAGCACCGGATCGTGGTGCGGGGCGGCAAGGGCGACAAGGACCGCTACGTGCCGTTGCCCAAATCATTGGAGGAAGACCTGCGCGTGTGGCTGAAAAATCGCGCCGCGCTGTTCGACGCAGACAAGGCGGCGAACATGCACGAGGTGGAATTGCCCTATGCGCTGGCCCGGAAATACCCCAACGCGCCGTTCGCGTGGGGCTGGCAGTATGTCTTTCCCGCCGATGATTATTCCGTAGACCCTCGCAGCGGACACACGCGGCGGCACCACGTCCTGGACAAGAACATCCAGCGGGCGGTGCAGGAGGCGGTGCGACAGGCGGGGCTGACCATCCGCTTCACACCGCATTGCTTCCGGCACAGTTTTGCCACGCACCTGCTGGAGGCGGGACAGGACATTCGGACGGTGCAAGCGCTGCTGGGGCATGCCAACGTGGAGACGACGATGATCTACACGCATGTGCTGAACAAGGGGCCGATGGGAGTGGTCAGCCCGGTGGACACGCTGTGAGCGTATTCTGTAAAACGGTCTGGACGGAGGTCGTCGATGGACGGCTGGCGTGTGTGACGCGGCCGGAGGAGGCGGCGGCGGAAGGCGGCGTGGCCGGACCTGGTTTTATCGTCACGAATGACGCGGAGGCGCTGCGCGGCCTCGTCCGGGACGGCTTGGCGGTTCCGGTCGAGGAGGTGTATCGGCTGGCGTTTCCCGCTTCGGGGGCCGAGACGCTGAAGCAGATGGCCGCCGAACAGGGCGCGGGGGATGACGAGCCGCCGCCCGACGCTCTGTGGCGCGTCTGGGCGGCCTGCGCCGCGCGGCTGGCGGCGCTGCCGCTCTGGGCGCTGGAACAGATGGCGCTCATCCTGCGCGAGGCGGATGACGAGCCACTCTCCAAACTGGTCGGCGCGTGCGCGGAGCCGGTCCGGCTCGCAGGTAAGAACTGCGGCGGATGGAGCGACAGCTTTGTCGCCGAGCCGGCCCGGCACGACGCGCGTGCGCTGCCCGCGCTCGCCGACTGCACGCCGCTCACCCCCGACCGGCTGGCCGCGTTTGCCGCCGACGGCGGCGCCTTGGCGCGCGTGATCCCCGGCTACGAGTCCCGGCCGGGGCAGATCGCCATGATCCGCGCCGTGGCGGGGGCGATCAATGGCGGCAAGCATGTGCTGGTCGAGGCCGGCACGGGGGTCGGCAAGAGCGTTGGCTACCTCCTCCCCGCCATCGCGTGGTCCATGCTCAACGACACGCCGGTGGTGGTGAGCACCAATACGCGCAACCTGCAGACCCAGCTCATCGAGAAGGACATCCCGCTGATCCGCGCGGCGCTGGGTTCGGAACGCGGCGGGGCGCTGCGGGCGGTGCTGCTCAAGGGGCGGGCCAACTACCTTTGCCTCCGCCACTTCGGCATGATGCTCGATCAGGGGATGCTCGACCTGGACCGTCCGGGTCTGCGTCAATTCGCCCGCGTGATCGCGTGGGCGGCGCAGACGGCCGATGGTGATTTGGATTCCTTTTTGGGCGGGTGCGGCGTGGACGGCGCTTTCGCCGCGACGCTGGGGAGTTTGGGCGAAGAGTGCGCGGGCCGCGCCTGCCGCCACTTCCGCCGGTGCTTCGTTCGCCGCGTTCGCGACCGCGCCCAGCGCGCCCACATCGTGGTGGCCAACCATGCGCTGGTCTTTATCGACGCAGGCGAGACGGGCGGGGCGCTGCCGCCGCACGCGCAGGTGATCTTTGACGAGGCGCACAATCTGGAGGACGCCGCGACGCGCCATTTCTCGATCGAGGTGACGGCCAACCGGCTGCGGGTACTGCTGCGGCGGATCTTTGCCGAACACAAGGGGCGCGCCTCGGGCATTCTGGAAAGTTTGCGCAAGCAGCTCGAACAGGGTGTTGTGGGCGGCAAGGACAAGGGCGGGGCGATGCAAGATCTGCGGCGGCTGGCGCGCGAGGCCAAAACCTCGCTGATCGCGGTGCGGCAGGCAGGGGGTGATTTCTTCGAGGCGCTGCCGCAGGCGTTGCAGCAAGGGCGGGAGACCTCCCGCATCCGGAGGGTGGCGGCGGTCGCGACCGGCGAGACAGACACGGATGGACGCGGACAGGCACCGACGGACACGGACGGGGGGGCGGGGCCGCGCGGGCATGAGATTCAGCGCGACGGGGCGTTTCGGGCGTGGGCGGCGGCGGAGGGGCGTGACGCGATCCTGGAGGCGGCCACCAGCTTCACCGGCGCGCTGCGGCGCACGGCGGCGATTCTGGACCGGCTGGCGACGGCTCTGGGGGTGCAGATCGAGGGCGAGCTGGGGCTTTACGCCGATCAGGTCTCCGACGTCGGCGGTGCGGCGCTGACACTCAAGCAGATGGCCTGCGACATCGAGCTCGCGCTTCACGCCGCCGATCCGGAGTACGTGTTCTGGATCGGGCGGGCGCGTTCGGCGCGCCAGCCGCGCGGCCGCGCGAGCGCCGAGCAGGGCGAGCTCTGGGCCGCGCCGCTGAGCGTGGGCCAGGCGCTGGAGGAGCAGATCTACCGGAAGAAAAGCACGGTGGTTTTCTGCTCAGCCACATTACGCGTGGGGAGCAGTTTTGACTTCGTGGCACGCCGCCTCGGGATTGACCGGATCGAACCTGAGCGGCTGACGACCTGCCTCGCCGCGAGCCCATTTGACTTTGTCAGGCAGTGCGAAGCGCTGGCCGCGCCGTTTCTGCCCGAACCGCGCAGCGGGCAGGAATCGTCGGTCTACGTGGAACAGCTCGCGGGGCTGATGCTCGACGTCTTCACGGTCACCCGCGG
>JBIJDW010000280.1:0-4657 GCA_044343885.1 Kiritimatiellia bacterium | reverse complement strand
TATCAACTCCCCGGCGTCAATCAGGTTCATGTGAACACGGCCGTCGGACTCACCTTTTCATCGGTGCTGCGTTCGGTCCTGAGACAGGATCCGGATATCGTCCTGGTCGGTGAAATCCGTGACAACGAGACCGCCGACATCGCGGTCAAGGCCGCATTGACCGGTCACTTGGTGTTGAGCACGCTGCACACCAATAGCGCGGCGGGTGTGATCGCGCGTCTGGCCGACATGAAGGTGCCGCCCTTTCTGCTGGCCTCCTCGCTCATTCTGGCGCAGGCCCAGCGTCTCTTTCGAAAGCTCTGCCCCGTGTGCCGACGCGAAATGATTCCCGACCCGGTCGTCCTGGAACGCAACCATATCCGGCCTGACTTTTTTGAAGGCGGCGTGATCTACGGCCCGACGGGCTGCCCCAAATGCAACAACACCGGATATAAGAGTCGCGGCGCCGTCATGGAGGTGCTCTCGGTGAACGCCGAAATTCGCGATGCCATCGCCCGCAACCTCCCGTCGTCTGTTATTCAGGAACTCGCCGTCAAATCCGGCATGATCACGCTCAAAGACGCCGGCCTGCTTAAGGTGCGGGCCGGCGTCACCTCGCTCGCTGCATCGATCGAAGTGACCGGCGGCGACTAAAGAAGCGGAACTCCCCATGAGCCTGTTCGTACAAAAAACAACCCTTTCCGCTACCCCTTCCAGCCCGTCCCTCAATCCGGGCCGGTCAGGCGCCACGAAGAAGCCAATCCCCCAGAAAGCGGGAGGCGCTCCCGTCGGCAAACAAAACCGTCGAAAAGTCCCCGGTGCGCGGCGAATCGTCAATCGCGAGCTGGCGCCGTTTTCACGGCAACTTTCAGCCATGCTAAAGGCCGGCATGTCGCTGATCGTCGGCCTCACGACGCTGGAAGAACAGATTTCCTTCGCGCCGTTCAAGAAGCTCATCGCCAATATCCGCATCGGCGTCGAAGGCGGAAACACGTTTTCCGATTCCCTGGCCTGCTATCCGCAAGTCTTTGATGCCCTGTACATCAACATCGTCCGCGCGGGCGAGCGCAGCGGTGAATTTGCCGTAACCATGCGGCAGCTCGGCGACCTGCTCGAATCTACCGCACGCCTCAAGCGCAAGGTTAAGGCCGCCATGACTTACCCGATCGTTGTCTTGTGCGTCGCGATCACAATCGCCATCGGCCTGATCACGTTCGTCGTCCCCGTCTTCGGCGACATGTTCGCCGAGTTCGGCGCCCAGCTTCCGGGACCCACGCAATTTCTGCTTGAGCTGAGCAATTTCTTCCGCAAACGTGGCCTGTGGCTGATCGGCGCCATCGGCATTGCCGCCTTCCTTTTCGTCAAATGGAAGAAAACCGAAACGGGCGCCAAGCGGATCGACAGCGCGCTGCTGCGCCTCCCGGTCTTTGGCCTGTTGACCCAGAAAACCTGCATCGCCCGGGTCAGCCGCATCCTCGCGTTGATGATGAAGAGCGGCGTACCCATCCTCGATGCGCTCACGATCGTGGCGCGCACCAGTGGCAACATCATCATCAGTGAGGCCATCCTCCAAGCCCGCTCCACCGTCGAACAGGGAAGCCCTCTGGCGGAAGGCCTTGAAGGAAAAGCCTGCATCCCCACGCTCATGGTCCGCATGCTGGCGGCGGGTGAGAAAACCGGCCAGATCGACTCCATGTGCGTCAATATTGCCGATACCTACGACGACGAGGTCGAGACGATGATCTCCGCGCTGACATCCCTACTCGAACCGCTCCTGATGGTCTTCCTCGGCATCCTGATCGGCGGCATCGTGGTCAGTCTCTTCCTCCCGATCTTCAAGCTCTCCTCCATCGTCGGAGGATGAGGAAAGAAAAGGGTTCGGTGTTCAGGTCGTTATGACAATGCCGTTCCCATCGGGATGGCAAACAGGCGGTCACCGAGTTTCATGGATTCCCTGCCATTGTAGACCAGTAAGGCGGCCTTGCAGTCAGGCGTGCGCTCCAAGAAAGCGCGAAGACCGGCGAGGTCGTCATTGTTCCATCGGGTGGCCGCCTTGACTTCAATGGCAAAAACAGACCGATTCGATTCAATCACAAAATCCACTTCGTGGCGCCCCTGTTCATGCCAGAAGCTGATCTGCGCATCGGGCAGATGCGCGTCCAGCAGCGCAAAGATATTCTGTGCCACATAGGTTTCAAAGAGGGCGCCTCGTAACAGGTCGTCACGTCCGCGTTCAAACGTGGTCACGCCGCTCATCCAAGCGGCAAGGCCACTGTCGGTGAAATACAGCTTGGGCGATTTAATAAGTCGCGAACTTCTGTTCTTAAGAAAAGGCGGGAGTTTCCGAATCAGAAATGACGCCTCCAGCAGATCCACGTACCGACCGGCAGTCACGGCGTTGAGTTTGGCATCTCGTGCCAGCGAACTGACGACCAGAACCTGCCCCGTCCGCAAAGCCGCCAACTGCGCCAACGTGCGGAAGGCAATCAAATCCGTAATCTGCGATAGCTGACGCACATCCCTCTCCACATACGTCTGAACGTAACTGCGGAACCACTCCGCCGCGCCCTCCTTCTTGCCTAGGCAGGCGGGTGGTAGCCCGCCCCTGAACACTTCCTCATCGGAAACAGGAAGCGCTTGTTCAGATGGCACTGCGAGCTTTTCAAAAAAACTCACCAGAAACGGCGTCTTCAAAGTCATGCCGTTCCGCTCGCGCCGGGTCATCGGATGAAGCGTAAAATAAATGGCGCGACCGGCCAAGGTCTCGGAGACCTTTTCCAGCAAAGCGAGATTGGCAGACCCCGAGAGAATGTATTTCCCCGCCTCCCTTTGTTCGTCCACCTTTTGCTTAAGCGCAACCAAAAGCTCAGGGCACCGTTGAACCTCGTCCAGAATGACCGCATGTTCCAACAGCGCATCAGGATCGGACCGAGCTGCGGCCAGCGTCGTAAAATCATCCAACGTGCGGTAGACATGGTTTTGCGCCAGAGCAGCCTCCCTCAGCAGCAAGGTGCTTTTCCCTGTCTGCCTCAGGCCGGAAAGCACCAGAACCGGCAAATGCTTGCGTGCCTGCATCAGCCTGTGGGTGATTTCACGGGGTAAGTACTTTGTCATAATGCAACATACTATAGAGACATTTTGACAGACCTGCAAGCCGGAATATCAGCTCGCGTGAATGGTTCAATGGAGAAGGCTGATGGAAGGCCCGGCCTGAATGGCGCTCAGTTAAGCGATGCTTCCGATCATAATCGTAATCATAATCGTAATCGTAATCCATTCTACACCAGTAGATTAGGATTAAGATTACGATTAAGAGGGCAACAGCCCCTTAACTTACGTCTGCGGGAAGGCCGGCCCCTGACGGGGTTTATGAGGCGATTGAGTCATCGGGGGTCGGGGTCGGTATCGGAATCGGGGTCGATTTCCCGTTGGTTTTATCGATACCGACCCCGACCCCGACGCCGACGCCGATGGTCCCCTCCCCATAATTAGACCTGCAAGCCGGAATATCAGGCGAATCGTTTTGCAATCGCAGGATCTCAGGGAATCTGTGTCTAGGCCGAGAGCAGCCTCGACAAAGTCTTGCGACGAAGCGTAGACGACAACGCGTGGGACGAAGAAAGCGACGAAGTGTGGCGTGGCATGGATAGGAGCAGCAGGTATGGTAGAGTACTTGGGCCACGAGAGACTGAAAGTCTACCAGAAAGGCATGCCGTTCGCGTCCATGCGCAAGACGCTGCTGGACGACCTGCCCCGGCGGGTTGCGGCATGCTCAGGCAACTCTCAAAGGCGGTCAGAGATGACATCTAGCTCCCACACTTCGTCGCACACTTCGTCGTTTACGCTTCGTCGCACACTTTGTCGGCTCTTTCAGTTCGGCGGCTTGAGCATGGCCCCGCTTCTCCTTCAATGAAAAATCCCCCCACAAACCCGGAAGCGCCATTTGCCTGCGGCGCGGCGGGGACGCCGCTGCCCTACCTCGCGCTTCGCGCTTTTCCGAACCCTGAACCCTGAACCCTCCGCTTGCACAAACCGGAGGTTTTGCAAGCGCCCCCGGCCAGGGGCTCAGACGGACGGGGCTTCGTCCGCGCCGTCCGGCTCGGACGCCTCGTTCGGAGCGGGCGCCTCTTCCGACGCGGCAGCCGCAGGTAGCGGCACGTCCGCATCCTCGGCGGGGGCGACGCTGGCGGAGACGAGCTTGTCGACATCCTCCAAGTTGATCAGACGCACGCCTTGCGTGTTGCGACCGCAGATCCGGATCTGGTCCACGGGTGAGCGAACCATCATGCCGTTGGACGTGACCATCACCAGCGACTCGTTGTCGCGCACGGTGTGCGCCGCGACAACCGCGCCGTTGCGTTCGCTCGTCTGAATGCCGATGATGCCCTTGCCGCCGCGATGCGTCTTGCGGAAGTCGTCGAACGGCGTCCGCTTGCCGTAGCCGTTCGCGCAGGCAATCAGGAACGTGGCGCTCAGGTCCACCACATCAAAGGCGCACACGACATCGCCCGTCTCCAGCGAGATGCCCCTCACGCCCATCGCGCTGCGGCTTGTGTTGCGGACTTCGCGTTCGTTGAAACGGATGGCGGTGCCGGAACGGGTCGCCAGGATCACGTCGTCGTCACCACGGGTCAGGCGCACATCGATCAGGCTGTCGCCCTCCTCCAGCTTGATCGCG
>JBIJDW010000279.1:0-4672 GCA_044343885.1 Kiritimatiellia bacterium | reverse complement strand
GCGAGACCAGCCGCCAGATTGCGGTAGGCGACGCGTTCGGCCGTGCAGGTGTGCAGCAAGGGCAGTTCATTCAGCCACGTCGCCGCCACATCCTGGGGCGTGAAGGCGGCGCCGTGGCGCTTGAGCATCACCAGACCCAGCACCGTGTAGTTAATGTCGTCGTCCTCGACCATGCCGCTGATGTGGGGCAGGAGACACCGGTTCTTGAGAGTCGCGGCCTGCGTGCAATCAAACTTCTGTACCGGTTTGAGCCGGTCGATCCGCGCAGCCATTGTTCGGGTCGGAACCCGCAGATAGCGGCTGATCGGCCAGTTCCCGGTGCTTTTCGCCGTCACCTCGATGCTCGTGCGGTACCATCCCTCGACCGGTTTGCCGAGCAGGCAACCGCAGATGCGTCCGAGCAGTCCGCCGTGCAGCTTGTCGTCGAACCGTTTGGCGGTTCCCTTCCAGGCGGGGACGCGGATCGCCGCCGGTGCGCGGGCCTCGCGGATGGCGTCCAGCGCATCCGGCTCGTCATAAGGATAGTCGGCCCGCAGCGGCAGGGACTGCATCGCTTCGGCCAACCGGACATACCCCGCCAGCCACGCCGTGTCGCGTTCACCGCCGAGCGGCGCAGACGATGCGTCCGGAGCACGCTTCGCCTTTTGCAGCCTGCGGATCAACGGCCGGACCGACGTGAGATCACGTCCTTCCTGCTCGGCCTGCAGCAGCTCGACATCCAGATCCACGCCGTTCAGCCACGCGTGGCGATTGTGCCACAGCATACCGTTCGTTTCGTCTGTCTTCTTCATGCCCACCCAGCCCTTCCTTGATCAATTCCGAGATGAAGATACTTCGATCGCGATTCCTAAAAACCCGACCGTGCAAGCAGTTCCTCTGTGACGCCGCTGGCACGGCCGCAGAGTTTTTCGACATACTTTGCTAGAATGTCGCCTTCCAGATTCACGGTGTCGTCCACGCGACGCGCCGAAAGGCTGGTCGCCTCCCATGTGTGCGGAATGACGTTGACTTCGATCCAGTCGTCGCCGACACCCGATACCGTCAGGCTGACGCCGTCAATCGCGATCGATCCCTTCAGCACCGTCTGTCGCGTCAGCGCATGCGGACATCGCACGCGCAACACCCGGTCGCGGCCGCGGTTTGTAACGGCCGCAACCGTCCCGCACGCATCCACATGTCCCGTCACCACGTGCCCGCCCAGACGGTCGCACAACCGCAACGCGCGCTCCAGATTGACGGCCGCACCCGTGGCGAGCGTGCGCAGTGCCGTGCGCTCCAGCGTCTCATCGAGCACATCGGCGCTAAACGCATCCGCGCGCGCTGCGGTCACGGTCAGGCACGCCCCCTGCACCGCGACGCTTTCGCCGACCTCGAGCGGCGCATCCCACGCCGCATGGACGCAGGCGAGCGCCCAACCGCCCCCGCTGCGGCTCAGCCCGTTAAAACGACCCACCCGTTGGACTAAACCGGTGAACATAAACGCCTCCGTGTCACGCGGATCATCACGTCGTCGCCGAACACGCGCGTTTCCGCCAAGGCGAAACGGGGCATCCGATCGAGCAGGAAACCGGCGCCCGCGACACCCGGCGCCCGCGGGTCGGCCAGAAAGGCCGGCGCCAGAAAAATCACACATTCGTCAACCAGATTGGCATGCAACAGCGCGCCCGCCAGTGTGCCGCCGCCTTCGCACAGGACGTGCATCAGCCCGGCCGCCGCCAGTCGCTTGAGCGCCGCGCGCAGGGAGAAGCGTCCGTTGCGCGCTGCAAACGGCCAGACGTGCACGGTGTTGCAACCGGCTGCGGCGGCGGCGACGGGGTGGGGGACCCCGGACCTGGTGCAGATCACCGTTGGGCCAGCGGCACCATCGCTGAAGATGCGCGCGCCGGGCTTGACGCGGCCCTGGCCGTCAATCACCACCCGCCAGCGGTCGCCGCAGCCGGGGAGCCTGCAGGTCAGCGCCGGGTCGTCGGCGCAGACCGTTCCTGCGCCGACCATGACGGCGTCGGCGCGTCGGCGCAGTTCCTGCACATACCCCCGCGCGGTGTCGCCGGTGATCCATTTCGAGTGACCGCGGCGGTCGGCGATTTTGCCGTCGAGGGTCATCGCCAGTTTCAGCGTCACATACGGCAACCCTTCGTTCAAGCGTTTAGCGAAGGGCGCGATCAGCTCGGCACACGTCTCGCCGCAACAACCAACGTCGACCGCGATGCCTGCGTGCCGAAGCACGTCGAAGCCCCGTGACGCATGGATCGGATTGGGGTCCTGGCAGCCAGCGACCACGCGGGTGATGCCGGTGCGGATGATCAGATCGGTGCAGGGGGGCGTGCGGCCTTGGGTTGAGCACGGTTCGAGCGTCACATAAAGCGTGGCGCCCGCGGGGTTGCTGCGGCAGGCGGCGATCGCCTCCACTTCGGCATGCGGCAGCCCCGCGCGGGCGTGCCATCCTTCGCCCAGCTTGCGTCCGTCACGCACGACCACCGCGCCCACGGGCGGATTGGGCCGCGTGGCGCCTTCGCCTCGGCGTGCCAGCGTTAGCGCGCGCCGCATCCATCGGATATCGGCGTTAACCATGTCATTTCCTTGTCACGCGTGGCGCGTCCTTGGCGGCGCGGTCCAGGATGCCGTTGACAAACCGCCCCGACTCGGAGCTGCTGAAGAATTTCGCCAGATCCACCGCCTCGTTGATGCAGACCACGGCCGGAACCTCGCCGCCGAAGAACATCTCGTAGATGGCCAGACGCAGGACATTGCGATCAACCGCGCCCATGCGGTGCAACGGCCAGTTCTGCGTGTAAAACGCGAGTTTCTCGTCGATGGCCGAGCGGTTATCGAAGACCCCGTGAACGAGCCGTTCGGCAAACTGACGAAGCTTCTCGGGAGCCACGGCATTCAGAGCGGCTTCTGCAGACAGGGGCTCGGGGGTGGCCCCTGAGCGGTCCGCGTCGGCCTGCTCCTCTTGTTTGCAGGCGACCTGCTGGCCCCAGAATTCCGCGAAGATCGGTTCCAATTCGGACGGGTGGTTCAGGTCGATTTGAAACAGGATCTGCACGGCCCATTCACGCGCGTGGCGCCGTTTTTTGAAGTCAGCCATGATGCGTCTCCGTCAGTTAGACCATCTGCTTCAGAACCGAGGCCAATTCGATTGCGGCCATCGCGGCATCCCACCCCTTGTTGCCAGCCTTGGTTCCGGACCGTTCGATCCCTTGTTCGATCGTCTCGGCGCATACCACGCCGTTGAGCACGGGCACGCCGGTGCGAAGTCCGATGGCCGCGAGGGATTTGGAAACCTGGGTGTTGATGAGATCGGCATGCGGCGTAGCGCCTCGGATCACTGCGCCGATGGCGACGACGGCGTGATAGCGCCCCGATGCGGCGAGCTTGTCCACAACCAGCGGCAGTTCATTCGCGCCGGGCACCCAGACGGCGGTGATATCCGCCTCCGCTCCGCCGTGACGCACGATGCAATCAACGGCGCCCTTCAGCAGGTGCGTGGTCAAAAAGCTGTTAAAGCGGCTGACGACCAGCGCCACGCGCAGTCCTGCAGCGTTCAAGTCTCCCTCGATCAGACGATAGGCCATGGATGACTCCTTTCAGTATTCAACGTGCTTCATGCTGCTCACAGCGCATGCCCGAGCTTGCGCTTTTTTGTTTCCAGATAGCGCGTGTTATGCGCGCTCACCGGGGCTATCAGGCTGACGCGCTCGACGATCTCGAGTCCGTAGCCGGCGAGCCCCACCACTTTCCGCGGATTGTTGGTCAGCAGCCGAATCCGGGTCAGTCCCAAATCTTTAAGAATCTGAGCGCCGACGCCATAATCCCGCAAATCAGCCGCAAAGCCAAGCTTTTCATTTGCCTCTACCGTGTCGAGTCCGCCCTCTTGGAGTTTGTAGGCGTGCAGCTTGTTGGCCAGGCCGATGCCACGCCCCTCCTGGCGCATGTAGAGCACCACGCCGCATCCCTCGCGCTCGATCCGTTCCATGGCTGCGTGGAGCTGCAGCCCACAGTCGCAGCGGGCCGAGCCGAGCACGTCGCCGGTGAAGCACTCGCTGTGGACACGGACGAAGACCGGTTCGGTGGCGGCCGCGACATCGCCCTTGATCAGCGCGATGTGCTCCTTGCCATCGAGACTGGCGCGGTACATCCGCAGGCGGAAATGGCCGTGGGCGGTCGGCATGTCGACCTCCTCGACCATTTCGACCAGGCGCTCGCGGCTGCGGCGATAGGCGATCAGGTCGGCGATGGAGACCATCTTGAGCTGGTGGTGCGTGGCGAATTCGCGCAATTGGGGAAGCCGGGCCATGGAGCCGTCGGGGAGCATGATTTCGCAGATGACCCCGGCGGGTTGCAGACCGGCGAGGCGCGCCAGATCGACGGCGGCCTCGGTGTGCCCCGCGCGCACGAGCACGCCGCCCTCGCGGGCCTCCAGCGGAAAGACATGTCCGGGGCTGACCCAGTCATGGGCCGTCGCCTCGGGGCTGATCAGCATGCGGATGGTGGCGGCGCGGTCGGCAGCGCTAATGCCGGTTGTCACTCCGTGTGCGGCGATGGCGTCCACCGAGTCCATGAACGCGGTGGAGTAGGCGTCGCCGCGGTTTTTCAGCGGCATGCGTCCGATGCCCAGCCGTTCCAGGCGGTTGCGGGTGAGCGGCACGCAGACCAACCCGCGGCCATG